>CAZYXT010000006.1:0-36468 GCA_964651505.1 uncultured Enterobacterales bacterium | reverse complement strand
TGCAGATTATGGCTAATATGATCTGCAATTATGAGGGGATGGGTTTTAGGGCACTCATAGTCCGTCTTGCAATTCATGCCTGATGAGGGCAGTTGCGCAACGGCCGGCCAATCTTTATTGCAAAGATCCGAGGCTTAAAATTTTGCCTTCAGGCGTTTAACAGGAGGCATGTTTGCAGGATAATACAGGGCCACAAAGGAGGCTTGTATGTTTGGACTTGAAACAGGCGAAATTATTTACTCTGCGGCAGTGCTGGCCGTTTGCGGAGCCTTGGCAGGCTTTTTGGCAGGATTGCTCGGCATCGGCGGCGGCGTGGTATTCGTGCCTGCCCTCTACTTTATTTTCATTCACGCTTTTGGCATTAGCGATGAGATTGCCATCGTGCTTGCCACCGGCACCTCGCTTGCCTGCATGATCCCAACCTCCATCACCGCGGCGGTGGCGCAATATAAACGCGGCAACACCGACATGAATGTCATCAGAAACTGGGGGGTTGCCATGCTTTTGGGCGTGATCACGGGCACCCTCATCTCGGTCAACTTCGGCGGACAATGGCTGACCATCATGTTCGGATCCTTCATGATCTTAAACAGCCTTAATACCATGTTTCGCGCCAAGGCCAAGCCCATGTTCGATTCGCTGCCCCGCCCCTTCTTTCAAAAGTGCATAGGCTTTGGCATTGCCTGTTTTTCGGTGATGCTGGGCGTAGGCGGCGGCACCCTGACCGTGCCCATCTTAAATGCCTGCTCAATCGAGCCCCACCGCTCCATCGGAACCTCCTCGGCCGTATCCTTGTTTGTGTGCATCCCGGGAGCGATCATTTTGGTTGCAACCGCCTCCACCCCCGCGCTCTCCCCCGTCGGCACCTTCGGGCATGTCAACCTGCTGGGCGCCCTGTGCATCATCCCCTTATCGGTATTGTGCGCTCCTTTGGGCGTAAAGGTCGGCAAAAACGTCAGCCCGGTTACCTTAAAGCGCATCTTTGCCGTTGCCTTGTTCATCATCAGCGTCAGAATGCTCATCTCGGCTTTTTATAAATAAAGAGCCCTTGCTGCACGGTTTTGTATAATAGGGAAAAACAAGGAGATGCTATGAGCGCAAAGCTGATTGATGGCAAAAAGATTGCCCAAGATCTTAAATTGAGATTGCAACAAAAAGTTGCACAAAGCGTCGCCGCCGGGGCCCGGGCTCCCGGGCTGGCGGTAATTTTGGTAGGACAAGATCCTGCCTCGCAGGTTTACGTTCGCAACAAGCGCAAGGCCTGCGAACAGGTGGGAGTGGTCTCCTGCCCTTATGATCTGCCTGAGAGCACCACGCAAGAAGAACTAACCAAAGTCATTCAAAGGTGCAACGAAGATCCCAACATCGACGGGATCTTGGTGCAATTTCCCCTGCCCGATCACTTAGATGAAAGCCTTGTCATAGAGCAGATTGATCCCTGCAAAGACGTTGACGGCTTCCACCCATACAACATGGGCCGCCTGGCACAGCGCGTCCCCTCCCTCAGAGCCTGCACCCCGCGCGGGATCATCACCATGCTCGATAGCATCGGCTGCGATCCTCTGGGCAAAAACGCACTGGTTATCGGCGCCTCGAACATCGTAGGCCGCCCCATGGCCTTGGAGCTTTTGTTAAAAGGGGCCACAGTCACGGTCACCCACCGCTTTACGCCTGCTGCAGACTTGGAGCGTTATGTCAGAAACGCCGACGTGGTAATTTGCGCCGTGGGCAAGCCTCGGTTTTTAAACGGCTCTTGGATCAAAGACGGTGCGGTGGTGATTGACGTTGGCATCAATCGTACAAAAAACGGTTTGTGCGGAGACGTGCAGTTTGAAGAGGCCTGTGCTCATGCCTCCTATATCACCCCCGTGCCGGGCGGCGTCGGACCGATGACCGTGGCCACCCTGATTGAAAACACGGTGGATGCTTACTTTAAGCACCGTTCATCTTAAGCTTGACGGGGGTCGATCCCTGTTGTTGCGGCTGCTGCGGCCCTTGCAATTGAGCCTGGGCCCGCGGCGCTCCCTGATTTTGAGTCAAGGCTGCGCTTTTTTGCTTGGCATCTTCAATTAAGATCATGGCCAGCGCGCGCAGGCGATTGATGCTCTCCTCGTAGTGAATAATTTCCTTCATGCCCTGAACTTCATACTCATCGATATAAGGCTTGATCATCATGGCCTGATCGATGGCCGCATCCGATCCCTGCTGATAGGCGCCGATGGAAATGAGCTCGCGGTTTTGATTGTATTGGGCCACGCATTGGCGGATGGTGCGGGCCATCACCATATGCTCTTCGGTGACGATGGCAGGCATCACGCGGGAAATGGAACGCTCCACGTCGATGGCGGGGAAATGTCCTGCGTCGGCCAGCTGACGCGAGAGCACGATGTGTCCGTCCAAGATGGCGCGGGCGGCGTCGGCAATGGGATCTTGCAGATCATCGCCTTCAACCAGCACCGTGAAAATGGCGGTGATGGAGCCTTGTCCTTCTCCTCCGTTACCGGCTCTCTCCACCAGTGAGGGCAGCTTGGCAAACACCGACGGGGGGTAACCCTTGGTGGCGGGAGGCTCGCCCACGGACAAGGCGATCTCGCGCTGGGCCATGGCATAACGGGTCAGAGAGTCGACCATCAAAAGCACATTGAGCCCCTGATCTCTGAAGTATTCGGCAATGGACAAGGTGGTCTCGCAGCCGCGCAGCCTCATCAGAGGCGAGGAGGCAGCCGATGCGGCCACCACCACCGAGCGGGCGCGCCCCTCGGGGCCCAAAATATCATCGACAAATTCTTTGACCTCGCGCCCGCGCTCGCCAATCAGGCCTACCACCACCACATCGGCGGTGGTGCCGCGGGTCATCATGCCCATCAGCACCGATTTGCCCACGCCCGAGCCTGCAAACAGGCCCATTCTCTGGCCCTGTCCTATGGTCAGCAATCCGTTGACGGCTCTCACCCCCACATCCAAAGGCTTGCGGATGGGGAGCCTGTCCATGGGGTTGATGGCATAGGTGCGGTAATGATCGCCTTTGCGGATGGGGCCGAGGCCGTCGATGGGGCGCCCCATCGAATCGATGACGCGTCCTAAAAGCTGCGACCCGAATGGCAGAGACTCGACCGCGCTCTTGGGGCGCACCTTGGCCCCCGGGACGATGCCCGACATCTCGTCGGTTGCCATAAGATAGATGATCTCGCCTGAAAAGCCCACCACCTCGGCATCGAGCATGCCGTGCGGGGTTTCGATTTCGCAGATCTGCCCCAGGGCAACCTGCAATCCGACCGCCTCCAAAGTCAGACCCACCACGCGCACCAGGCGGCCGTTTATCTTGGGACCGCAATCGCGCTTGGGGATCTCAAGTTTTTGCAAACGCTCAAGCAATGTGTCCACAACTGTTTCCTCTTAAGCTTGAGGGGTCTTTGGTGTCGCAGCACTGCCCACGGCGCCTTTGGGAGCTGCGGGGTGCGCCTGAGGCTTGGCGGAGGCTCCCTTTGAGAGGAAGGGTGCGGCAGGATTGGCCACGCTCTTGGCCTGCGCTTGAGGATTGACCCCGGCTTCAGGATGAGGCGCGCCCTGTTTGGGCCCGCTTCCTATCCTCCCTGACGGAGCATCTTTTGCTCCCTTAGGGGGAAGAGTCTTTGCCTGAGGCTTGGGCGCGGCCTGAGGGGCCGCAGGATCCTGCACAGGCTGCGGTTCCTGATTGAGCGCTAAGACGCTGTGTTGAGGTTCATCTTGCTCGGCCCATTGGGGCAGCAGAGGGCTTGGCTCCTCTTTGAGAGCTTCTTGTACTTGTTCTTGCAAGACTTCCTCAGATTGGGCTGCCGCCGTCAGCTCCTCTGAGATCTCCCCTGCCAGATCTTCAAGTCTGACCTCGCTTTTGATCTTGCGCGGAGCAGCCGAGTAGTCAGGAGATCCCTCGATGGGCTCTTTGATGGTTTGTTCTTTTAAGTGGTGGGCATTGACCAAAAATTCGTCAAGCAGGGCATCAAGCCTGTCTTTGACTTTATAATCGGCCTGGCTGACAGGATTGACCGCCTCCACGTCCCCGGGCATCAGGGTGTTTTTGACTTTAAGCTCCCAGCGGTGCTTTTTGATGAATTCGCGCCCGAGCATGGCCTGCAACAGCCCCAGATCTTCTTCGTTAAGATAAAGAATGGCGCCTTTTTCGTAATTGGGCAGGGTCTTGACCGCATTTTTTACGGCATCAAACAAAAAGGCCTTATCGCCCTTGATCTCGCGCTTTAGCACCACCGCGCACAGCCGCGACACCAAAAACGCGATTTCATCGAGCACGTCGGCATTCATCTGACGCACGGGATTGGCCAGGGCATCGGCCAAAGAAGTAAAGCGCTTGACCTGGGCTGTCACCATGTCCGAGCCGCTTTTTAAGCCTGCTTTTTGCCCGTCCATGAAACCATCTTCATGGCCGCGGCTCTTGCCTTCGGCAAACCCCCGGGCAAAGCCTTCTTCGTGCCCCTGCTCCCGCCCCTCCGGCAATCCTTCCTCATGGCCTTTTTCAAAGCCTTCGCGGTAGCCTTCTTTTTTGCCAAGCTCAAGGCCCGCCTTATACCCTTCCTCATGGGCCTTTTGCACTATGAGCTCGTAATCCTCAGGCAGGATCGAAGAGGAGGCGGCAGCCGGGGCCTGCTCTTGGCCTTCTTCCTGAGATCCGTTTTCTTCAAAGAGAGGTTCTTGCCCCTTCTCTTTCAAATTTGCCAACGCGCCCTCTTTTTGCTGCATAAACCAGCCGCCCGTGGGATAACCTATGGCATTGGTGTGCTCGTGCGAACCGTCATCCATGACAGGCCAGGTCAGAGGGGTGAACTCTCCTGCCTCATGCTCGGTCAGCAGCGCCGCCTTTTGCACCGCAAAACGCTCGTCTGTGCGCTTGGCAAAGAAATCGGTCAGCTCTTTGGCATCAGAATCTTCGATGACCTCGGGCACAAACTCTGCAGGCCTGTCGTCACTTAAATCGCGAGCCATAATTTATCCTTAAATAAAGTCGTCGCCGCCGCCGCGGTTGAGCATGATGAGACCTTGCTCGGACATGCGGTGGGCAATGGCCAGGATCTCCTTTTGGGCAGCCTCCACATCCGACAATTTGATGGGCCCCATGGAGGCCAAATCTTCTTTGATGGCAGCGCTGGCACGCGAAGACATGTTCTTGTAGAACTTCTCTTTTAAGCCGTCGTCGGCGCCCTTGAGAGCCTTCTCGAGAACCTCCGAAGGGATCTCGCGCAGCAAGGTCTGGATGGAGCGGTCGTCGACATCCGAGAGATTCTCGAAGACGAACATCAAATCCTGGATCTGCTGTCCAAGCTCCATATCCTGACCCTGGATGGCTTCCATCAGCGTGGTCTCGGTGGCCGTATCGAGGTAATTCATGATGCCGGCTGCACTCTTCAGACCGCCAATCTTGGCCGTCTGGGCACCTGCCGAGCCTGCAAACTGCTTTTCCATGATCTCGTTGAGCTCCTGCAAGGCCGCAGGCTGCACTTCTTCCAAGGTGGCGATGCGCATGATGAGGTCCAGCCGCACGGGAGGCGGGAACAGGCTTAAGATCTGGGCGCTTTGCTCGGGGTCGAGGTAGGAGAGCACGATGGTCTGGATCTGCGGGTGCTCGTTTACGATGATGGCCGCCACCTGACGGGCATCCATCCACTTTAAGGCATCAAGGCCCTGCGAGCCTGAACCCATGGAGATCTGATCGACGAGGTTGTTGGCCTTGTCCTCGCCCAAAGCGGCTATCAAGGCGTTCTTGACGAAATCGGAGCTGCCCAAACCGATGTTGGAGTGCTTGGTGATGGACGTCAAAAAGTACTTGTGCACGGCATTGACGGTGTCAGAAGAGAAATCCGACAACTCGGCCATCCTGATGCCCAGTTTTTGCACCTGTCCTTGCTGCAAGTTGCGGAAAATCTGCGCGGCATCTTCTTCTGACAAAGACAGCATCAAAATGGCCGCCTTATCGATGCCGGAGAGGCGATCCAAAGCCACCTTCTCGTCATCGGACAGCTCCAGGGCGTTGGTGGCCCCGTTTACCAGGCCGATGCCGGAAGCATCGACAACTGCACCCTTATCGCTCATAAATCGCTCTCCTGTCAGCCGTTGTTGTTGTTATTCTGTTTGCCTTTCTTGTTTTCGTTCAAATCGGCATTAATCCACTCGCGAATGACCTCGGTGGAAAGCTGAGGCTCGTTGGACACCAAAGTGCGCACGGCTTTGAGCAGATCTTCGTTCTTGTGCAGATTAGGAAGCTCGATGCCGCCGTCGCGATTGATGGAGTAGATCTGATCGGCCATATCCTGACGCTGAGCCATGATGTTGAAGTTATCGTTGCCTTCCATGGCCGAAGTTTCATCCAAATCGTAACGGTCCAGGGCCCGATCTTCGTCAGTGCGGCCGCGAATGAGACGGTTGACCAAAGGCCTGATGACCACGATGACCACCACCAAAACCACCAGCACGGCGCCTACGACGCGGACGATGCGGAAGAAGCTTTCATGCTGCCACCAAGGCAGGGCAGGGCCCTCCAAGGCGCGCTGGAAGGAGACGGTCTCGACATGGACCACGTCGCCGCGTCTGGCATCAAGACCTAAGCCGCCGCGCACCAGGTCGGCAATCTTGTCCAAATCTTCCTGAGGACGGGGCACATAGGAAACCACGCCTTCGGCATCCACCACGCGCAGGTAATCGACGGCCACCGAAACGGTCAGGCGCGAAACCACGTTGGTGGGGCGGGAGGTGTGGCGGATGGTGGTATCCACTTCATAGTTGCGCACCGCCTCGCGCGTCTCGCTTTGCTGAGAATCGGCAGACAGCGATCCTTCGGCAGAGCCGTCGCGCAATTGCTGAGGAATGACGGCATTGGCAGGAGGCTGATTGGACAGGGATCCCGGCACCCCGTAAGGGTTGGTCTGATCCTGTGTGCCTCTCTCCTCGCGCAAGGTCTCAGAGCGCACGGCCTGATTGTCGGGGTTGAACATCTGGCGCGTTTCCTCTTCGACGGTGGTGTCCAAGGTAACGTCCACCTCGGCCGAATAATTGCCGACGCCGAGCATGGGAGCCAAAATGGAATCGAGCTTGTCGCGATATTGGGCCTCGCGCAGCGTTCTTATTTCAAATTCTTTTTGCAGCCTGTTATCGCCGCTGTCGGAGGCGCCTTGGGAGGACAACAAGCGCCCGGTCTGATCAGTGACGGTCACGTCCTTGCTCAAAAGGCTGTGCACCGACGAGGCGACCGTGAAGCGAATCGAATTGACGGTTTCGGGGCTTAAATAAACGCCGTTTCTTAAAGTTACCACGACGGCGGCAGAAGGACGGCGCTCTTCGCGGGCAAAGACATTTTCTTTGGGAATGGCCAAAAGGACCGTTGCATGCTCGACGCCCTCAATGCGCTCGATGGCGCGGGCTAACTGCACCTCGCGGCCGTGTTTGATGCGCTCGCCCTCAAGGCGCTGCGAAACGCCGAAACCCGAGTCGGTCATGATGATGCTGTCGCCCTCATCCCTGGCAATCGAGGAGATCCCCACGCCGCTTCTGATCATGCGCTCGCGGATAAGATTGTAATCGTCAACAGGCACCATGATCCCGTCGGTTCCCGAGAGACGATAGTTGTAGCCGTTCTGATCCAAGAAATCGAGAACGCTGCCCATATCCTGGGCATTGTAGCGTCCCAGCTGCCGGTAGGCTGACAGCGGATCGGCTGAATTGAAGGTTACGAAGGCAAAAATGGCGCCTGCAAAGAAAACCACCAGAACAGACAGAATGATCAGCCTGCGCACCACCTCGCCTGATGAGAAGAAATCTTTCAAAAAGCCTCCGCGGCGGCTTGATCGTTCCTTCGAGGGGGCAGCAAGATCGGCTCCTTCCTCAGGCAAAACGCCTTGATCTGCTTGGGCGGCGGACCCCGGGGGCAGCGCTTGCGGCGCGGCGGCGGCAACTGCGGCTCCCTGAGGGCTTACCGGATATTCTTGTTCTGACATGGCTCTCTTTTCCTCAGCCTCTGCTTAACTTGAGCGTGCCTTAAATCTGCATCTGGAAGATGCTCTGGTAGGCACTTACCATCTTATTTCTGATTTGCAGCGTAGCCTCAAAGGAAATGCTGGATTTTTGAGTGGCCAGCATCACATCTGCCAAGGTGATGGAGCGATCGCCCAAGTCAAAGCGCTGCTGCATGGAAGCACTCTCGTTTTGCATGGCATTGACGTTCTCAAAAGCGCTCTTGAGCATGTCGGCAAACTTGCCCACGCTGTCAGCGGCAGTGGCAGTCTCGGTCGTCTCCTGCACGGCCGCGGCATTTACGCTCAATCCCTGCTCGTCGATTCTCCTTGCAGATCCTGCTGCGCTTGCCATGGCCTCAAGGCCTGCCGAGCGCTCCTGCATCCCTTTCATTTGCTGCTGCATTTGGCCCAAAGCGCCGATTACGGCATCAGCGTTCAGACTTTCCATCCCGTAAGCCATAGTAACCTCTTTTTTGTCATTTTCCTGACTGATAACTCAAACTGTCTTTTGCTGATACAAAAATCAGGCCAAAGACCGGCGATGCTTACACGGGCAAATGATAAGACCTTGCTCCAAATTTTAAGATGGAGCATAAGGCTCTTTAAACACTGCCTATTCTAAGCTTATTTGAGCAAAGCGGCGCAATTTACATGCAATTGAAGGGAGTTTTTGACAGAAAAAGGGCAGGATCCCGGGCAAAATGCCAGGGGGCCTGGCTCGCTCTTTATCCCGGGCCTGCGCTTGAAACCCGAGGTTTTGAGGCCTTGGGTTTTGCACTTTTGATTAAGAAGGCTCATTCTAGGCTTTGACCTTTTGATGCACCCCGTCATCGTCTGCAAAGAGCACCGCATCGCAGCCGCGCCCTGCAAAGAGGCCGACGGTGACCACGCCCGGGATGGCATTGATGGCAGTCTCGACGCTCTTTGGATCTTCAATCATGAAATCGTGAACATCCAAGATCTCGCAGCCGTTGTCGGTAATGCAGCCTTGGCGCAAAACGGGATTGCCGCCCATCGCCTTCAAAGCGCGGGCAACCTGGGTCCTTGCCATGGGGATCACCTCGACGGGCAGCGGGAATTTGCCGAGGGTGTCGACCAGCTTTGACTTGTCGACGATGCAGATAAACTTTGAGGCCATGGAGGCCAAGATCTTCTCGCGCGTCAGGCAGGCGCCGCCGCCTTTGATCATCTCAAAGGCAGGATTGACCTCGTCGGCTCCGTCGATGTAGCACTCGTAAGGCTCGCATTCGTTGGGATCAAGCACCCTGATGCCGATGTCGGTCAGCATCTTGGTGGTCTTGTTGGACGACGAAACGGCCGCCTCGACCTTGACCTTAAAGCGATCGATGGCCTCGATGAACTTGACCACGGTCGAGCCGGAGCCCACGCCTAAAATGCCGCTCTTGGGAATAAACTGCAAAGCAGCTTCGGCTGCCATCACCTTAAGCTCGTCTTGAGTGTGCGCCATACATAACTCCTTAATGTTTGTTGCATTGTGAAAAGATGCCGCTGCAAATTATTTGACGGTCAACTTGGCAAAACGCCTCTTGCCGGCCTGCACGATATAGGTGCCCTGTTGCAACACGGCCTCGCGATCTTCGTACTTGTAAAGCTCTTGATTGACTTTCATCGCTTTCTGCCTGATGAGCCTGATTGCCTCAGAAGTCGAGGGGAGCAGATTGATCTCTTTTAAAAGCCTCGGCAGGGTATCGGGGGAGACTTCAAACTCCTCGATGTCATCGGGCAAGGCGCCCTTGGCAAACTGATTTAAAAAGCCGTCGCGGGCTTTTTGTGCCTCCAAATCTCCGTGATAGCGCTCCACGATCTCCATGCCAAGCAGGATCTTCGCATCGCGAGGATTCATGGCCCCCGATGCGCAATCTTCCTTAAGCCTTGCAATTTCGTCCACATTCTTAAAGGACAAAAGATCGTAGTAAGACCACATCAGTTCGTCGCTTAAGCTCATGATCTTGCCGAACATGTCTGAGGGGGCATCCTCGACGCCTATGTAGTTATGAGCAGACTTGGACATCTTTTTGACGCCGTCAAGCCCCACCAAAAGAGGCATCATCAGCACGCATTGAGGCTCTTGGCCTGCATCTTTTTGCAGTTCGCGGCCCATCAGCAAATTGAACTTCTGATCGGTGCCGCCCAATTCGACGTCGGCATGCAGCTCTACCGAATCATAACCTTGAAACAGAGGGTACAAAAACTCGTGAATGGCAATGGGCTGCCCTGCCTGATAGCGCTTGGTGAAGTCGTCGCGCTCAAGCATTCTGGCCACGGTCAGCTTGGAGGCCAGCCTGATGGTGCCGTCGGCGCCCAATTTGCCAAGCCACTCTGAGTTATAGCGGATCTCGGTCTTGTTCTTGTCCAGCACCTTAAAAGCCTGCTCTGCATATGTTTGGGCATTGGACATGATCTGCTCGCGCGACAATTGGGGCCTCGTGGCATTCTTGCCCGTGGGATCGCCCACGGAGGCCGTAAAATCGCCGATGATGAGCACTACCTTGTGACCTAGGTCCTGAAAAGCGCGCAGCTTGTTTAAGATCACCGTGTGGCCCAAATGAATGTCGGGGGCGGTCGGATCCATGCCCAGCTTGACGATAAGCTGCCTGCCGCTTTCAAGCTTGCTCTTAAGCTCCTCAATGGGAATGATTTCCTCTGCCCCGCGGGCAATCTCGCGCAAAGCCGCCTGTACATCAGCCATAAATCTTCTTATACCTCAACAATCAACCGATAAATTACCGTGCATTTTACCAAAGATACGCCCATGCCCCCAAAAGAGCATCGCCGCGATTGCACAAAGAATGCCCCCAATCGATCATAAAGAAGGGTTTTGCTCCAAAAAGCCTTCGACGATTAAGGCTGCGCTGATGCAGTCGATGCGTCCCTTGCCTTTTTTCAGGGCCTTAAAACCCTCGCGTTCAAACAGCATGGCCTTGGCATCCTTGGTGGTAAGCCTTTCGTCTTTAAAGTGCACGGGCAGCAAACAAAGTTCTTGCAAATGCTCCCCGAAAGATTGGGCCTCTTGCGTGATGCCCTCCATGCTCTTGCCGTCCATGTCAAGGGGCAGCCCCACCACCAGGCAGACGGGGGCCCATTTTTTGACCAGTTCGAGCACGGCCCTGTCGTCAACCCGTCCTTCTTTGCACTTTAAGGCCTCCAAAGGCGAGGCGGTTCCCAAGGCCGTGTTGCCCACCGCAACTCCCACGGAGCGGGAGCCGTAATCAAAACCCAGCACAAAACTCACGATATTGCCCTGCCCCGATAGCGCAAAGGCCGGCGGCGGCTGCCGCCAAAGAGGACGGCCGTCATCGCCTCGTATTGTTTTAAAGACTCGTAGGCAAAATCGCCCAAGGCCAGGCGCAAACTGTCAAGCTCGCAGGGAGTGGTGATGACCATGGGCAGGCGCGCTGCATAACGCTCGCGCAACAGGCGCGAGAAGATCCTTTGATCAAAAACGGTCAAACCCTCGCGGTTTTGGCACAAGCCGTCCAAAATCAGCACTTTGACCGATGCAAAATGCTCGTAGCGATCATCGCGCTCGCGCCGCTCCTGCTTTTCCTCGTTTTGATTGAACAAAAAAGTCTGCCTGATCTCCTCAAACTCGCACAGGCTCACCTCGTTGATGCCCGTCTCCAAAAGCTCGTTGGCCATGGCATGGCACAAAACGGTTTTGCCTGAGCCTTCGGCTCCCGAGATAAGAAGCAGCGGGACCGAATTAAGAGGCCTGCTTACGGTGTGGCAGAACATCCTCGCAAGTCCTGCGGCCTCCTGGTTTTGCGAATCGACCGTGATCTTGGCGAATGCAAAATCGGGGTTGATGCGCCCGCTTTGATGGATCTTTTGGATATACAAAAGGCGGTTTTGCCTGTTTTCTTTTTGGATCTCCAAGGCTGCCTCATGGGCCTCTTTGGCGCGCAGGGCTTTGAGATCGACAGGCTTTTTGATCAGAAGATCGCGCCTGATGGCGGTGTTGGACAGTCGCTCGATGGTTTGGAGCAAAGCCTCATAGGCTCCCTTGGGCTCGGCACTCATCCTCTTTTTCCTCGGTACATGTCTTAAAACTCTCCGCTCATCCGATCCCTTGGCTCCTTGGCGTTCAAATCTTAACAGGAGCAATGACGGGTCTTGGCATCCTGACGTCCCGGCATCAAGCTTAGGCCAAGGCATCGGAAAATAATCGCTGAATGATCGCAGGACAATAACAAAAACTTATTTTTGCAGGCGATGCATCATTTTATGATGACAAATTCGACAAAACTTATCGCTTTCGCATAAAATTTTATCACTATGAGCGGCTTTTTGACCTGCAAGGTCAAGGCTGTCGGATATTTTAGTTCATACAATGAGGAGTTTATATGGCTTGCAGGAAATTATTGGCATCGGTTTTGGCAGCTTCGGTGCTTGCATTTACGAGCCTTGGCGTTCAGGCTGACGACAAGTATCCTGAGCGCTCTATCACCATGTTATGCGCCTGGGGCGCAGGCGGCGGCTCCGATGCGGTAGCCCGCATGCTCGCGGGCCTTATGGAAAAAGAGCTGGGTCAGCCCATCAAGGTCGTCAATCAGACCGGCGGCGGCGGCAACATCGCCTTCTCGTCTTTGATGAGAGCCAAGCCCGACGGCTACACCATCGGCCAGGTTACCGCCGAGCTTGCCATGAACCACTGGCAAAACCCTGCCGTCAAGATCACCTATGCCGATTTTGATCCGCTGGCCCTGGTCAACCTTGACGCTGCTTCCATCACTCTGAGCACCACCGCCCCTTACAAGACCTACGACGAGTTCGTAAAGTTCGTCAAGGATAACCCGGGCACCGTCAGAGGCGCTGCCACTTCCGTAGGCGGCATCTGGCACATCGCCATGGGCCAATGGCTGACCGCTTTGGGCCTGCCTCCGAGCGCCATCACCTACATCCCTACCTCGGGTGCTGCCGAAGCCTTGAAGGAAATGGCCGCAGGCGGCGTGGATGTGGCTTTCAACCAGCTCTCCGAGTGCACCACCATGTATGATGCAGGCAAGGCCGTCCCCGTGGCCGTCATGTCAGAAGAGCGCGATCCCAAGTATCCTGACGTTCCCACCTTAAAGGAGATGGGCGTTGACGTTTCCATCGGCACCTGGAGAGGCTTTGCCGTGCCCAAGGGAACTCCCGACGACATCAAGGACAAGCTGACCGCAGCCCTGAAGAAGGCTTACGATGATCCTCAGTTTAAGAGCTTCATGGAAGATCGCGGCTTCGGCACGGCATGGCTTCCGGGCCGGGCTTTCTACGATTTCATGGCAAAATCGGACGAAGATCTGGGCAATGCCATCAAGGCGTTGGGCCTGGCTCGCTAAAACATCGCGATGCAATCCCCGCATAAGCGGGGATTTTAATTTGGATATTGTTCTATGCGCATACACGACAGCATTTTGGGGCTTATCATCTTTGTTGGCGGCATTTTGATTGCCGTGCACTCAAGCTCGTTCCCCTCGCAGTTTGACGGCAAGCCCGGGCCTGCCCTGTTCCCCATGGTCTTGGGCGGCCTGTTCTCCATATGCGGACTGATTTTGGCCATCAAGGGTTTTCGTCAAAAAGACAAATGGATCTTCAAAAAGACCATTGAGTTTCGCCCGGGCGGCATCTTCAACATGCTCGCCGTCATGGTCGCGGTGGTTTTCTACGTGCTGTGTGCCGAAACCCTGGGCTTTTTGATCACCATGACCGTCATCCTTTTGGTGCAGATGCTGCTTTTAAAAACCAAACCGGTCATGGCCGTGATCACCGCCATCGGCGGCGCCGTGGTCATCTACCTTATTTTTGCCAAAGGTCTCTTGGTGCCCCTGCCCGAAGGCCTGATCTATTTTTAGGAGCGCGCCGTGTTTACAGCTGAAATTATGAGCTCGGGCTTTGGCCTGCTCTTTGATCCTTATGTGCTGATGGTGATTTTCTGCTCGGGTCTGTACGGCATCTTCATCGGCGCCATGCCGGGACTGACGGCCACCATGGCCGTGGCCCTGCTTGTGCCCATCACCTTTTACATGCCGGCCGTGCCCGCCATCGCCTCCATCATCACCATGTCGGCCATGGCCATTTTCTCAGGCGACATCCCGGGCACACTGTTGCACATCCCGGGCACCCCGTCGTCTGCTGCCTATTGCGACGACAGCTACAGTCTGGCACGCAAGGGACAGGCTGCCAGGGTCTTGGGCGTGGATGTGACCATGTCCGCCATCGGCGGCCTGGTGGGATCGGTGATCCTTTTGACCATGGCTCCGATGCTTGCAGACGTGGCCTTGCAGTTCTCATCTTATGAGTTTTTCTGGCTGGCCTGCATCGGCCTCTCCTGTGCCGTCCTCATTTCCGCAGGATCTCCGCTCAAAGGCTTCATATCCTTGCTTATCGGCCTTTTGATCAACTGCATCGGCTTGGACATCACCCTGGGCTTCCCGCGCTTTACCTTTGACATGCCCGAGCTTTTTGAAGGCTTCTCCTTCATCCCTGCCATGATCGGCATGTTCGGTTTGGCCGAGATCTTCAAAAACGTCTCGCAAAAAGAAAGCGCCGTGCAGCGCATCGTGATGCAGACGGTCAACATCTTCAAGGGCATGGGCGGCACCATCAAGTCTTTGTGCAAGCAGCTGACCCGCTCTTCGCTGCTGGGCTCTGCCATCGGCATTTTGCCTGGCGCAGGCGCCGATATTGCAGCTTGGATCTGCTATGGCGTGGCCAAGAAGTTTTCCAAGAATAAAGAAGAGTACGGCAAAGGATCCATCGAGGGCATTGCCTCTGCCACTTCGGCCAATAATGCTGCCGTCTCGGGCGCCTTTATCCCGGCTTTCGTCTTCGGCATTCCGGGAGACTCCATCACCGCCATCGTCATCGGCGTTCTGTTCATGAAAGGACTGGAGCCCGGGCCCAACCTCTTTGCCAACCACCCCGACTTCCTGTTTGCCATCTACATCGTGTTCATCATCGCCAATTTGCTGATGCTGCCTTTGGGGTGGCTTGCCATCAGGCTGTCAACGAAGATCATGTATGTGCCTGCCAACTTGCTGCACCCCATCATCGTGGGCTTTTGCATCGTGGGCGCCTTTGCCATCAACAATACCTTCTTTGACATCATGGCCATGCTGGGCTTCGGCGTGCTGGCCTTCATCATGCTGCAGCACAATATACCGGTCGCCCCCTGCATCTTGGGCCTGGTATTGGGCAGCATGCTTGAAAACACCTTCATGCAGTCGATGATCAAGTCCGAGTGGGATCTGACCTCCTTCTTTGACCGTCCGATCAGCGCAACTTTGGGCGTCATCACCTTGTGCCTGTGGTTCTCGCCTTTGGTGATGAAATACATCAAGCCGCGCTTCATGCAGGCTGTGGGCCTCAAGAAGGAAGATTAACTTAAAGTTAAAACAAGATTGAAAAAGGAGGCGCAAGCCTCCTTTTTTGCAGGTTGCCAGATTCCTTCTATCTTAAAAGGGAGCCTCAGGCTCCCTTTTAAATATCCGCGACCACAAAATCAAACACGACGCAGGCTCAAGCGTCCAAACCTCCTTTAATGCGCCGCTTTCGTCACTTAAGATCGATTGCCAATACATCCTGCGTAAAGTAAAAGCCGCGGCCCATGTCGGTGCCTAAATCGCGCACCTTTTTAAACCCCAGCTTAAGGTAAAACGGATAGGCAAGATTGTGATTGTTGATGTTAAGCTCCAGCACGCAGGGCCCTTTGTTTACGGATTTGATGTGGCTGACCACGCTTTCAAAGAGCTTGGTGCCCGCGCCATGGTGCCTGTATGGCTCGTCAACGAAGATCTTGGTCAGATGATACAGATCGTCCCCTTCTTTGATGTATGAAGCAAAGCCTGCGCTTTGTCCTTCTGTTTGCGCAATGAAAAAAACCTGTCCCTCTTCAAGGCTGTTTAAGAGACTGCCTTGCGAATAATTGAGATCTTGCAGGAAGTCTATCTGCTCGGTTGACATCAGGCCTTTAAGCTCGGGCTCAAGATCGCGGGCCAGCGCGGAAATATCGTTTAGATCGGAAATTGATGCCTGTCTGACACTGATGTCCATGCTCAACCTCGTTTATGCCTGATTTTCTTCTCAAGACACATACATATCACGCTGTTGCGGCAAAAACTTTGATCAAGAATGCAAAAAATCGTTAATTTGCGGGCAAAAATTGAAATTTTTGATAAAAATGCGAGATCGCTCGAAGCTTCGGACTCAAATTCAGCCGGCTGTGCAGATTATGGCTGATATGATCTTCAATTATGAGATAAGGTGATCTTTTGATTGAGATCTTATAGAGGCCAAGGCAAGCAGCTTTTCATCTCCCTAAAGACGTTCTGCAAGCTTCGTGCCGACTCCCTTGAACGCCTCAATGCCCTCATTAAAGAAAACGAGCAGTTCTCCATCATTCAAATCATCAAAGAGCAGCTTAAGGCTGTCTAAAGCACCTTCAGAAAAGAAAATGCTTAAGCTTCCCGGCAACATCATCAACTTGTGCAAGTCCCAATCGCCAAGCTTTGGAGGCAACAGTCTGCGGCCTGACCATCAGGGGTTTTAGAAGCAAAAAGGCGGGCTTTTTGAGGGGTCAGATCACGGCAGATCGAAGATTGCGATAATTAAGGATGGGGAAAAACCCTATCAGTTCATCACAAAATGAGGAACAAGATCGTACCCTGCGCCCTCAGATCAGGGTAAGATGGGTTTTAGGGCACTCATGTTTAAACAAAGACTGTTTTGCAAGGATGGGATGGCAGCCGGGCCTTCTTTTTTAAGCGGGGAAAATGCAAGGCACAACGGGACCCCTGCCCGCGGCAATGCTTTTTTGTATTGTCCTATGGTTCAGCGCAAAAGCTTCCCCCTCTTGGACGGAAGGCCCTGAGTTGTTTAACATAAGAAACTTGAGATGCTCGGTTTATCCAAGTTTATCATTCTGTCTATTGATGCCCAAGACAGTTTCAATCAGACATCAAAAAAGGAGTTGGCTTATGACTCATCAAGAAGCAATAGAGGCACTGTCGCAGCAGACGGGAACAAAGTTGTCATTTAATGAGATGGGTCTTTGTCGTCTGCGTTTTGACGGTCGTTTTATCGTAGATATGGAAGTTACGGACGATGAAAACGCCATCTATCTATACAGCCGGCTTGGTTCTCTTCCTGCTGATGAACAAGGCAGAGAGCTGATGAAAAAAATGCTTAGGGCGCATTGTCTGGGACGGGATAGCGGCAAGACCTGTTTTGGGCTGGATGATGATGAGATCATGGCCTTTGTTCGCGTGGAACTCTCAGGTGCAGAAGAACAGACGCTCTATACTGAAATTGAAGCCTTTCTGGATATTTTGGCTGTCTGGTCTGATGAATTTCAAAATAGGTAAACAAACTCAAGGAGGGGATCATGTCGGATGCCAATGCCGTTCAGACAAACCGGGTTCAATATACCGATATCAATACTGATTTTGGTTATGACGCTTTAGGAGGTGTAGGACACCTTGGCAGTCACAGCGTGGAAGCTCTGCAGCCGGGCACACGACAGACAAATCGCATTGCAGGTCCGCGCAACACAATAGGGCGCTGGTTTGCCCGTCTGTTTGATCGAATGACGCCGTCATCATGGCGCGCTCAGGGAAAATTTAAAAGAGGTCTTGAAGATTTCAGTGCCGGCATGGGAAGACTTCTTGGACACCTGCACAATGCCGCAGGTCAGAGTGAACTGCCCGAGGACGAAAGACGTGCAGAACAAGCCAAGGCTTTGAAAGAGCTTTCAGGATTGCGGCATCTGGCAGAACCGATGACCAGCCGCAATACGGACTATAAAGAGCTTGTGGAAGCAAGGGTACGGCGCAATCTTACCATTTTGAAGGAAGAAAGCCCGCATTTGTGGCAACAAGTTCTGCAATTGGGAAGAATCAATCAATCGGATAACAGCAATCCATTGAGTAATATCATAGCCAATCTTGATCCCGATACACAGAACGATATGATTGAAGACTTGCGTCTTATTCACTCTGTTATTCAGGAGGCCTTCAATGCACAGCTGAGGACGGACACGGGGGAGCCTGTTAATGCGGGAGGACTTGCAGAGTCACAGGCAGCACCAAGCGTTCAGGAACAGCAAACATCCGAAGAGAGCACCTATCAGTCTCGTTTCAACGATACTGATCTGCGCGGATTGTTTTGGAGCAATTCCGCCGCAAGAGCTCGTGCACAAAACGCTCTTTCTGAGCGTATGGCCGCTCTGACTAATTTTACAGGAGAAGCCAGGAGTCTTCTTGAAAGCACGCTTGAGGAAGTAGGTGAAATCCTGCGCGGGGACGGATCTGTCGATCCTGATCGCCTTGCCCTGGCAAGAAGGAATGTAGAACAGAGAATGGGACGTGCCATCCGCTGCGCTTCGGATGATGTCTGCACTCTGGCATTGAGATATCTTAACAGGCAGGCAAGCGCAGGTGTCGATGGACAGGATTATTTTAGAGGCAACACAGACAATGTAATGCGTGAGCTTAACGAGATTGAAAGAGCCGTCAGTTCCGGTGACAGCGTGCATTATGAAATATTCATGCCTCATCAAGATGCACAGGTTCCTGAGGATCCATTTCAAAGGGGCATTCAGCAAGCACGACAACAGATTCAGGAAATTACCCTTATTTACGGTGAACTTTCGGACGGTCTAAACGAGCTTGAGACACGTAACCGTCGAATCGATAACTGTTCGGTGCTTGTGGAATTTGCAAGGACAAATCCTGCTTCATCAAATATCTCCTGGCAGCGATTGTCACAGACCTGCGACGATATCATTGCGGCCTTGCAAGATCCGGCACAGGCGAACCGTGAAAATGTGAGCTACCTGCTAAACGATGTGCAACGTTGGGCACAGGCCGATTACGTCCCCGCTTCCCTGCGTGAGCGTTTAATGGCGGCTCTGCCAAGCATTGCAAGGGAGTTTGAACCTACACAAAGACCTAATATACTTCCGCCGGACAGCGCTACTGCCCAACAGACCCTTGTCAGGGTGGAACATGCAAGGGCTGCACATCATGCTGTAGGTGACGCCGGCGCCCTGCTTCAACGCACCAGGCTGCCGCAGGCAGACAGTTTGATTGCCTGGGGACTTGAGATCAGCAGACAAGTCGTACAGATGCGCACCACAGACTGGAGCAGGTACTCTCCTGTTGTGCGGCAGAACGCTAATAAGGATATTCGTGCTGCCGTATCCCGATTCATGTCACATCTTGCGCTGGCACAGATGCAGACGGAGCATCCCACAATTTTTGAGAGAGCATGGAAGCAGACGAAGCATCCCAATGAGAAAGATCTCCCCAAAGCAAATAAAACCGATGCGCAGGTTGCACTTGACATGTTGCAGCGCAGCGTAGAAATTCTGGTAAATAGTCTTAATGACGATGAGGGCGGTGCCATGATCAGAACAGCCTTCAACGACGGGCGGCACTTGGTCAATAGCGCCAAGGCTGCAGCGGAAGCCTGTAATCATCTGCTTGAAAATCGGTATCACAAGGAAACTAATGTGGCAGAACAGCTTGCCGTATGCGTTGAATCGGGTCTTGAAAATACCGAAGCTGCACTGAT
Organism: uncultured Enterobacterales bacterium; assembly: GCA_964651505.1. Classification (GTDB taxonomy): domain Bacteria; phylum Pseudomonadota; class Gammaproteobacteria; order Enterobacterales; family Succinivibrionaceae; genus Avisuccinivibrio_A. The sequence goes on along the minus strand of CAZYXT010000006.1, from coordinate 16,897 downwards.
TAAGATGATGGACGCAAGTCGATGGAATAAGGGCAAGCACTTGGAGGCAAAAAATGCCATTGCCGCTTTTTTAGCATGCCTCGAACCTGTCCGGGAAAGCCGGGATCAGAGCGATCTGTTGAGGCAGCTTAACGAGTCGATGCGCCTCTACAATATCGTTGCATACGATGTGTACAGGGGCTTTGACGGGAAATTCCATATGCTGATTAATACCGACCGTATAATGGCAAGCAGTCAGGGAGCCCGCTGGGTTACCCTTCCCGATCCTGATGATTTTATAGATGAACTCACCAAAAAACCAAACACCAAAGAACCAAACACGGGGGTCACCAGACTGGACGACCTGCTTTCCACTCACAATCAACATAACCGTACAGTGTGGTATCCGAATTTTTATGATGTACTGACGACCCACCTTGGGTCTGCCACCGAGTTTATGCGGCCAAGACATTAAGAACCCCTGATAAAATCATGGGTTAAGGCACAAAAGCTTAGGTACTTTCGTTTCAAAAAGCCCGGGGGCTTTTTAGTCGAGCCGCTTTCAGGGGCCGGTTTTGGGCTTGGCCTGAGGACCGGCCCTTGGCAGATGCGGCAGCCCCCTGAGGTCTTCTCAAAGCATTGCCCTATCTTGGCTCGTGTTCTGCCAAGGTTGCGATCCAAAAGCTCGTTTCTGAGCCAAGGCGAGCAACAGACGGCATTGCTGATCTCATGAAAAGCTCGGGCTTGCCGTAAAGATTGGGACAGGAGCGCAGGGGGAAGAACTCCCCCCGCTTTAAGATTATTTGATCCTGCCGTGCAGCTCCTGAATGGAGGCCACGTTCAAGAACTCGTTTTCGGAGATGGCATCCAAGGTTGCCAGGGCCGCATTCATGGTGGTGCAATATGCCACATGATATTGCAGGGCGCTGCGGCGCAACTCGCGCGAGTCGAGCACCGACTGTCTGCCCTCGGTGGTATTGACCACGAAGTTATACAGCCCCGACTTGATGCCGTCGAGGATGTTGGGCCTGCCCTCGAAGACCTTTTTGACAAAGTTGCACTCGATGCCCGCTTCCACCAAGGTGCGATAAGTGCCGCCTGTGGCATCGATGACAAAGCCTGCATCGGCCAGCAGTCGGCCAAGGCGCGGCAGGCGCGGTTTGTCCGAGTCCGAGACCGACAAGAGCACCCTGCCCTCGCGCACGATCTTCGAGCCTGCGGCCAACTGTGCCTTGGCATAGGCCTCGGGGAAGTACTTGGCCGTGCCCATGACCTCGCCTGTCGAACGCATCTCAGGGCCCAGAATGGGATCGGATCCCGGGAATTTGCGAAAAGGCAGCACAACTTCCTTTACCGAGTAGTAAGGAGGGACGATCTCCTTGGTGATGCCCTGCTCTTTAAGGGTCTTGCCCGTCATGATGCGCGCTGCAATCATGGCCAAGGGCAGCGAGGTGGCTTTGGATACGAAAGGCACGGTGCGGGCGGCACGCGGGTTAACCTCGATAAGATAGATCTTGTCTTCGCGCACGGCCAGCTGCACGTTCATAAGCCCGCGCACTTCAAGCTCGAAGGCCAGATCGCGCGTGATCTTGGCAATCTGCTTTTGAATGTCCGAGGACAAATGCCAAGGGGGCAGCACGCAGGAGGCATCGCCCGAGTGCACGCCGCACTCCTCAACGTGCTCCATGATGCCGCCGATGATGACCTTTTGCCCGTCGCACACGGCATCCACGTCAATTTCAGTGGCGTGATCCAAGAATTTGTCCAAAAGCACGGGAGCCTGATTGGAAACCTTGACGGCCTCGGCAAAGTAGCGGCGCAGATCTTCTTCATCGTAGACCACTTCCATGGCCCGTCCGCCCAGCACGTAGGATGGACGCACCACCAGAGGGTAACCTATCTGCGAGGCGATGGTTACGGCCTGTACAAGCGATGTGGCCGTGCCGTTGGCAGGCTGCAAGAGCTTTAAGCGCTGCACTGCCTCTTGGAATAGCCTGCGATCTTCTGCCCGGTCGATGGCCGCAGGGGAGGTGCCGATGATGGGCACGCCGTTGGCCTCAAGCTCGCGGGCAAGCTTGAGCGGAGTCTGTCCGCCAAATTGGACGATGACCCCGTCAGGCTTTTCCACCCTGGCAATTTCCAGCACGTCTTCCAAGGTGACAGGCTCAAAGTAAAGTCTATCTGAGACATCGTAGTCGGTGGACACAGTCTCGGGATTGCAGTTGACCATGATGGTCTCGTACCCGTCCTCGCGCAACGCCATGGCCGCGTGCACGCAGCAATAGTCAAACTCGATGCCCTGGCCGATGCGGTTGGGTCCGCCGCCCAGCACGATGATCTTTTTGCGATTATCAGGGCAGGCCTCGCACTCTTCTTCATAAGTGGAGTACATGTAGGCGGTGGCAGTGGCAAATTCGGCAGCGCAGGTGTCCACCCTCTTATAGGTGGGGAAGACGTCAAAGAGCCACCTTCTTTCGCGCACATTCTTTTCGGCGGTGTTCAAAAGCTGCGCCAGTCTGGCATCAGAGAAACCGCGGGATTTGAGATCGCGCATCTCCTTTGCATCGACCGATTTTAAGGTGCGCCCTGACAGAGCGCTCTCAATGTCGATGAGCTCTTTGATTTGGGTTAAAAACCACGGATCGATGCGGGTGCACGAGTACAGCTCCTCGACGGTCATGCCCATGCGGAAGGCATCGGCTATGTACCAGATGCGGTGGGCGCCTGCGTCTTCGAGCTCGTGGAGGACCTTGGTGCGGGCCTCTTTGTGAGACATGTCGATGCGGTTGTCAAAGCCGCACTTGCCCGTCTCCAGGCCGCGCAGGGCTTTTTGCAGCGACTCTTGGAAGGTGCGGCCGATGGCCATGACCTCGCCTACGGACTTCATCTGCGTGGTCAGGCGATCGTTTGAGTTGGGGAATTTTTCAAAATTAAAGCGCGGCACCTTGGTGACCACATAGTCTATGGACGGCTCAAAAGAGGCCGGGGTCTTGTCGCCCGTGATGTCGTTGCCAAGCTCGTCGAGGGTATAGCCCACGGCCAGTTTGGCGGCAATCTTGGCAATGGGGAAGCCTGTGGCCTTGGAGGCCAAAGCAGAAGAGCGGGAGACGCGCGGGTTCATCTCGATGATGACCATGCGCCCGGTGTCGGGATCGATGCCAAACTGCACGTTGGAGCCGCCTGTCTCCACGCCGATCTCGCGCAATACCGCCATGGCCGCATCGCGCATGATCTGATATTCCTTGTCAGTGAGGGTCTGGGCAGGAGCCACCGTGATGGAGTCGCCCGTGTGAATGCCCATCGGATCGAAGTTTTCGATGGAGCAGACAATGATGCAGTTGTCCTTGCGATCGCGCACCACCTCCATCTCAAACTCTTTCCAGCCTATCAAAGACTCGTCAATCAAAAGCTCGTGGGTCGGAGAGCTTTCGAGGCCCTTGGTGCAGATGGCCGCAAATTCTTCCGGATTGTAGGCGATGCCGCCTCCTGTTCCGCCCATGGTGAAGGAGGGGCGGATGATGCAGGGGAAGCCCACCTGCTTTTGCACTTCCCAGGCTTCATCAAGCGAATGGGCGATGCCCGAGCGGGGGCACTGCAGGCCGATGCTGCGCATGGCCTCGTCAAAGCGCTCGCGGTTTTCGGCCTTGTCGATGGTGTCGGCATTGGCGCCGATCATCTCCACGCCGTACTTTTCAAGCACGCCTTGACGGTCCAGATCCAAGGCGCAATTTAAGGCCGTCTGGCCGCCCATGGTGGGCAAAATGGCATCGGGGCGCTCTTTTTCAATAATCTTTTCGACCACCTTCCAGTGAATGGGCTCGATGTAGGTGGCATCGGCCATGTTGGGATCGGTCATGATGGTGGCAGGATTGGAGTTGACCAGAATGACCCTGTAGCCCTCTTCGCGCAAGGCGCGGCAGGCCTGGGTGCCAGAATAGTCAAACTCGCAGGCCTGACCGATGACGATGGGGCCTGCACCCAAAATCAAAATGCTTTTAAGATCGGTGCGCTTAGGCATGCTGCTCTCCTGTCATAAGGTCGATGAAGTGATCAAACAGAGGGCTCGGATCGTGAGGCCCGGGGCCGGCCTCGGGGTGGCCCTGAAAAGAGAAGGCCGGCACGTCGGTGCGCTCGATGCCCTGCAATGTTTGGTCAAACAAGGAGCGGTGGGTGGCGCGCACATTATCGGGCAGAGAATCCTCATCGACGGCAAAGCCGTGGTTTTGCGAGGTGATGAAAACGCGCCCGGTATCAAGCTCTTTGACGGGGTGATTGGCGCCATGGTGGCCAAACTTCATCTTGACCGTCTTGGCACCGGAGGCCAAAGACAAGAGCTGATGCCCAAGGCAGATGCCAAACAGCGGGATCTTATGCTCAATAAAGGTTTTGATGGCCTCGATGGCATAGGTGCAAGGCTCGGGATCTCCGGGGCCGTTTGACAGGAAAATGCCGTCGGGGTTCATGGCCAAAACTTCTGAGGCCGGCGTCAGGGCCGGGACCACCGTCACATCGCAGCCGCGGGAGGTCAGCATGCGCAAAATGTTGCGCTTGATGCCAAAATCGTAGGCTGCCACCTTAAACTTAAATTGGGTCTGCTTTTGATAGCCTTTGCCAAGTTCCCATTGGCAATCGTCAAACTTGTAGGGGGCGCTGCAGGTTGCAACCTTCGCAAGATCCATGCCTTTTAAGCCCTCAAAGGAGCGGGCCATCTGCAAGGCCTCCTCCTCGGTCACCTTGGGATCGGTGGTAAGACAGCCGTTTTGCGAGCCCTTGGTGCGCAAAATGCGGGTCAGTTTGCGCGTGTCGATGCAGCAGATGCCGGGGCGCTCAAAGTCCGCCAAAAACTCAGGCAGATCTTTTTGCGAGCGGAAATTGGATGCAACAGCCGACAGATCTCGCACAATCAGGCCTTCGGCGCAGATTTTGTCAGATTCGTAATCTTCCTCATTGGTGCCGTAATTGCCGATATGAGGATAAGTTAAGGTAACTATCTGTTTGGTGTAGGACGGATCGGTCAAAATTTCCTGATAACCGGTCATGGATGTGTTGAAGACGACTTCGCCCGTGCGGGTAACGCCCAAAGCGCCAAATGCTTTGCCTTTAAAGACGGTCCCGTCAGCGAGAGCTAGGATGGCAGAAGGTAAAGCCACAAGAACCCCCGAGATGTAAAATCATGAACACATGACTTCTATGTTTACAATCAGGCACTTGCAAGAAGAGAGCAAGAGATGGGATCATAAAGTGAAAGTCTGAATTATTTTACTCATAAACGCTCTTTTTTCAAGCCAAAAACCGCTCTTGCACCCGGCCCGGGCGGCGCATTTTAAGCTTTAAAGCGCAATCGCCCCGGGTGCCGCAAGATGAGGGCTGTCCGCTTTAATGGCAGGCCCTCGCAGCCTTCAGATCATTTTTAATATATTTTTTCATTTAGGTCCTTGCGGCAAAATTTGATGCCCGCCGTATTTTTAAGAAAAATATAGACACAAGTATCATATTTTGTATCTGCATCACACAAACAACAAGTATGCAGGTTTTAAAATGTCAGCGTGAGAATGGAAAGAAAGACCGTTTTTGCAGGCCCAAGGTGCAACGTCCCTTGAATGATTGCAAAAAACGCAGGCTAAAATGCCGCGGCGGACACGCCGGTTTGAACGCATGGAGAGAAGAAGACAAACTAAAGCTCCATTGAGGCTGCAATCAAAGCTTCAGGGCCCATGCAAAGCATAAAAAGTAAAATAACGGGCAGTCGACTTCCCGATGGCAGAGCGAATCATGGAAGAATTACTCAAGCTGTTTAACGGCTTAGAACATCATTTTTTCATTATAAACTCTAAAGACCGCACCTTAGTCTTCATGAATGACAAGGCCAAGCAAGACTACATTCAAGCAGGGTATGATGAAAATACCGTGTTTGAAGGCCGCACCTGTCATGAGATCATGTGCAATTCGGCAGAGGAGTGCCCCCTGTGCCACCTAAACAAGCAGGCTTCGCAGCCTGCCATCAGCACCCTGTTTTTTAACCCCTGTTTGAAAAGCAATTTTTGGGTGCAGACCTATCCTTTGCAATGCGGCGGCATCACCTACCACATGGTCTTTGCCCTGCGCGAAAAGCCGGGCGCCCGCCCCGAGTCTTTGCGCGGCGACATTGCCGTCAAGATCTTCCAAAACTATTTGGATATCAATGACTCGGATGCCAACAACCCCAACTTTTCCATCGATTCTTTTTTAAGCTACATCGGCGCCGCCTTCAGCGCCTCCCGCACGGCCATCGATTGTTTTGACGAAGACGGCACCATCACCACGCTGCACGAATGGCGGCGCGAATCAGGCACCTCCGATCGCTCGGTGCTCAAAGCCTTTAAGGTTAAAACCGATCTCGTAACAGTCCTCAAAGAATATTTTGGCTCAGGCTCAGGCTTCGTCTATTACGACAACATGGAAAACTTCAGGCGCGACTTTCCGATGGGCTACTCGCTTTTGGGATCAAGCAGCGTCAAAAGCATTGCCTTTGCCCCCATTTATCTTAAAGACAGTTTATGGGGCTTTTTCTCTTTGACCGATGCTGCCGTCGATAAAGTCGACTCGCTGCACAGCACCTTAAAGCAGATCTCGACTTTCATAGTCATGCTGGTGGTCAACTCGCAGCTGTACTCGAAGCTTGGATACTTAAGTTACCGCGATCAGCTTACCGATCTGTACAACCGCCATGCCATGCAGGTTGCCCAAGAGAGCTTTGCAGGCCCCCAAAACGTCGGCATCATCTATTGCGATATTACGGGACTTAAGCCTGTCAACGACAGTTTGGGCCATGAAGCAGGCGACAAGCTTATCTTGAGCACCGCCCACACCCTGCGCTCGGCCTTTTATGAAGAGCGCATTTACCGCATCGGCGGCGACGAATTTTTATTGTGGTACAAGCCTGACAGTCGCGACGCTTTTATCAAAGCCGTTTCATCCTTAAAGGACGAATTTAAGACCCATCACGTCAACGTGGCGGTGGGCTCGGCCTACCGGGATAATTACGACGGCCCTCTGTCTGCCCTCATCGCCGAGGCCGACAAGAGCATGTACGATGACAAAAAGCTTTACTACACCTCAAATTTCATGGTCAGCCAGGAGGCGCGCGGCAACATCTCCCATGATCTTTTGAAGGTCTTGGAGCATTTTTATTTTGAGAGCATCGACAATAGCGATTTCAGCCAATACATCCGCAACAACTATTACTCCTCCTCCACGCTGTTTCAGGCCCTCACCCACAATTCGCTGCCCATGTACACGGCTTTTGGCGATCTCAAACACAACTTATTTTATGTCTCCGACCGCATCAAAAAGACCTTCGGGACCGAGGGCAATCTCATCTCCGATTTGTTCAACCGCGCAGAACAGGACTGGCTGGCCACCGACGTCGACCGCAAGCTTTTTCGCAATGCCTTAGAAGATCTGCTCAAAAAACGAAAAACCGATATTGATCTTTATTTGCGCGTCCACGATGTGGAACAAAATATCCTGTGGATGCACTGGCACGGCGTATTCAAGTGGAGTGACGGGGAGGATGTGCCCATCTTTTACGCAGGCTTCCTCTTTAAGCAGGATGAAAGCTTTGTCATCGATCCGACCACCCACCTGCCCAAGCTTGAGGCGGCTCGCCTTGAGATCGTGCGCAGGGTCGAAAAAAAGCAGCCTTTTACAATTCTGGCCTTTACCTTAGGCAACTTCCGCTTCATCAACGACACGCGCGGGCGCGACTTTGCCAACCGCATGGTGTGCTCGGTGATCAAAGGCCTGTCAAGCAAGATCGGACAGGAGATCGAGCTGTACCGCCTCGAGGGTCTGACCTTTGCGGCCATCATGGACGAGCAAAACGAAGACAAGCGCATCAACCTTTTGCACAATATCCTGCGCTCCATCCGCATCACTTACCAAGACTACGGGATCTCCACGGATCAGGCCGTCTGCTCGGCTCTTTTGAGCTACCCCAATCAGACCATTTTGCCCCATGAGATCCTCGATAAGGCCATGAGCTTTGCATCTTATGCCCAAAACATGCATCAGCCATTGCTCATCCTCGATGACGATAGCTTGCAGGCGCAGCAGCGCCACTTTGAAATGATGCAGTCCTTAAAAAACAGCATCTCCCGCAATTTCCGCGGCTTCTCCATCCGCTTGCAGCCCATCGTCAAAGGCAAGGAATTTAAGATCTGCGCGGCCGAAGCCGTGCTGTACTTCAGCCACATGGGCATCAATTACCATCAGCGCGATTTTTTGCCCATCTTGACCAAGAGCAATCTTTACGGCGACTTGGTGCGCTACTACCTCAAGCAATGCGCCATGACCTGTCATTTTGCCAAAAACTGCCTGCCCAACTTTAGGATCTATACCTCAGCGGAGATGCTGGCCGATGCCGAGCACGAGTTTCTCGACTGCATCGATCGCCTGTTAAACCGCGGGCAGATTGAAAGCACGGATCTGTGCGTCCAAATTCCGGGTCAGGCTTTAAGGCAAAAAGCCGGGACGCGCGATGTGATGATCGGGCTGCGCAACAAAGGGGTGAGGGTGTGCATGGATAACTTTGGCGAGGATGACGTCAATTTGGCGGCCCTCATCGAATATCAGTGCGAAGAGGTCAAATTGTGCGCTCCCTTTGCCTTTAAAGCGTCGCAAAATGCCTTGGAATACAAGCTGTTAAAGAGCCTCTTGTTTGCCTGCCGCGAATTTGGCAAGACCGTGCACATCACGGGCATAAGCTCGCAGGAGATCTTAAACAGCGTGTGTTTTTCAGAAGATGATCTGCTCGAGGGTCCCTACTTCTATCAGGACATGGAATTAAAAGATCTGTTCTCCATGCTCTCAGGACAAGACGGCTCCTCTTTAAATCTGCCGCGCGACTTCTCCCCTGCCAAGATCCTGGCCTGACAGGTCAATTGACAATGGCCCCTCCTGTGTTAAAGTGTGCCTCCTGCCTGATGCAGACGCAGTTTGCCTCTTTTGATTTGACATAGGTTAGCATGAGCAAGATCACCGCCGCCGTGCCGTCGCTGCCTGAGGAAATGCGCCGGCTTTTCAAGCTTTTTTGGCCCATCGTCTTGGGGCAGCTGGCGCAGACCTCGATGGGGGTAGTCGACACCGTCATGGCAGGTGCCGCCGGCACCGAGCAGTTGGGCGGCGTGGCCGTGGGCGCATCCTTTTTTTGGCCTGCGGTGCTGTTTTTGGTAGGCCTGTCCATTGCCATCTCCCCCATCACCGCCCAATTAAGAGGGGCGGGACTGACCGGCAAGATCCCGCAAAAGCTGCACTGTGCCACAGTGATCTGTCTTATTGCCTCGGTGCTGGTGGCAGCCTTGGAAGTCATGATGCCGGCCGTCTACCGCCTGATGCCAAATACCGATCCCGTCATGATAAAGGTGGCAACAGGCTACCTTATTGCGGTGGCCGTCGGGATCCCCGGGTTTACGGCCTTTAATATTTTGCGCTCTTATTGGGAGGGCCTGGGGCACACGCTGCCTACCTTCGTGTTCGGCCTGATTGCCCTGTGCCTCAACATCCCCTTAAACTACATCTTCATTTTCGGCAAATTGGGCGCTCCTGCCTTGGGCGGCATAGGCTGCGGCGTTGCCACAACAGTCACCATTTATGTGACGGTGATCCTGATGCTTATTTATGTCAAAAAGGCCCCGTTTTTTGCCAATTGCCGCCTGTATGCCCGCCTTTATCCTTTAAAAAAGCAGGAGATCTCAGATTATTTGAAGCTGGGCCTGCCCCTTGGGCTTTCCATTACCGCAGAGGTGGCCTGCTTTTCTTTGGTGGCCTTCTTGCTAACTCCCTTTGGCGCGCAAATGGTGGCCGCCCACTCCATTGCCATGAATTTGTCGGGACTGCTGTTTATCTTTCCTTTGTCCTTGGGCTCGGCTGCCACCGTGCGGGTGGGTGCGGCGTTGGGCGGCGGCTCTTGGGAGAGGGCTGCGCGCACCGTGCACGGATCCTTAAGCTTGGGGCTTGTCATCTATGCTGTCTTTGTGGCATTGGTGCTCTTAAACCGGGATTTAATCGTGCACTGCTATACCAAGGATGAGGCCGTGTTTGCCATCGCCTCAATCTTGCTGATCATAAACTGCGGCTACTTTTTGGCAGACTCGATTCAGGCCATCTGCCTTGGCATCTTAAGAGGCTTTAAAGATTCGCGCACCATCTTCATCATCACCGTGTTCTCCTATTGGGGAGTCGGCATGCCCCTGGGGCTTATCCTGTGCTACGGCGCGGTAACGCAGCCTTTTGAAGTATACGGATTTTGGATAGGCTTTTTTGCAAGCTTAAGTTTATGCGCCATCTGCTACGCGCTCAGGATAAGATATCTGTTTTCGCGCAAGATCTTGCCCAAGGCCATGCAGACAGGCAATGTGCCCGCGCTTTAGCTTTAAGGCAGGGCAGTCCTGCCTTTTAGTTTCACAAAGGCGCAGTTACAGTTTGACGCCCGTGATGGTTTGTATTTGCTCCTGCAAAAGCGCATAATCGCCCGTGCATTGCACGCCCTGCATGCCCTCGGCCCTTGCCGCCTCAATATTGACCTCTTTGTCGTCAATAAAGAGGCACTCGGAGGGTACAAGATCATAGCGCTTTAATAAAATTTGGTAGATCTCAGGCTCAGGCTTGATGCGGCACTCCTGCCCCGAAACCACGATGCCCTGCAAATCGGACAAAATCTCAAAGCGCTCTAAGGCCGTGCCGATGGTTTCTGCCGACCAATTGGTAAGCCCGTACAGCTTAAAGGCGCCGCTGTCGCGGATCTTCTCAAAAAGCTCCACGCCCTGCGCGATCTCCCCTTTGAGCATGGTATCCCAGCCTTGGCGGTACAATCCGATCTCATGGCGATATTGAGGGTACTGCTCTTGCAAGCTTGCGATGCATTCGGCAAAAGGGCGCCCCCGGTCCATCTGCGCATTCCAGGTGCCCGTGCAGATATTTTCGATAAAATACTCGGTCTTTTCTTTGTCGCCTTTGAAAACATCCAGGTAAAAATAGCGCGGATCCCAATCAAAGAGCACGCCGCCAAAATCAAATACGATGTTTTTGATGGTCACTTTCTAATCCTCAACAAAACCTTGTTTCGATTGTGCCCTAAAGAGCGGGCCATTTCAATTGCAAAGATGACCTTAAGATTTGCAAAGACAGTTTTAAAAGACCATAAATAAGGAGCATCAAAGCTGCGGACGCCTAAGGCGCCCGCAGCGCAAAGTTGCATGGTTTGTTGCCTGCTACTCTGAGGCAGCGCGGCCTATCTGCGTATTGCCGATGGATTCTGAGAAGCTGATAGGCTTTGGCATTTGATCAGGAGGATTGCCCTTCATCGGATCCCAGCCCAAAACCAGCAGGTAGACGGCAAAGCCGATGACAAAGGCAAAGGGCACATGCCATCCGTAACGCAGCCAGTTCATGAAGCTGCGGGCCTTAGGGAAGACCGAGCAGACGGCAACGCCTGCCGAAGAGCCGAACCATACCATCGAGCCGCCGAAGCCTACGGCATAAGAGATCAAAGGCCAGTCGTAACCGCCCTTGAGCAGGCACAGCTGCGTGAGCGGAATGTTGTTGAATACCGCCGAGACGAAGCCTATGGCCATGGTGGACAAAATAGATGCATCGGGCACCGAATCGATGGGCACCAGCTCTGCGCAGAATACCAGCGCCACCAAAAATACGGTCGACTCATAAGCCGTGGCGGCAACCTTAAGCCTGACCTTGGCAAAAAAGAGGCTGATGATGATGGCAAGCCAAATGCCGATCCCGGGCATTTCAAACAGATAGTTAAAAGCAATGGCGCCTGCCAAGATCAAGAACACCGAGAGCAAAGATCTCTTGTCAACCCTGATGTCCTCAACCTTGGCGGGAACGGCAGGAGCGTACTTTTGCTGCACGCGGGAGGCGAGGATGGACAATATCAGGGTGGCAACGGCAGCAGGCAGGAAGGCCTGGGCAATGACGATGGGATCTTTGCCGTAGATCCAAATCAAAGTAGTGGTGGTATCCCCGACCACGGAGCCTGCGCCGCCTGCATTGGCCGCAGCGCAAATGGCGGCGACATAGCCGATGTGCACCTTGCCCCCATAGACGGCAGCGGCCAGCGAGCAGCCTATCAGGGCGGCGGCAATGTTATCCAAGAACGCCGAGATGATGAAAACAAACCACAAAACCACAAAGCCTGACATCATGCCCGAGGGCAGATAACGCGGCAAAAGCGCAGGGAAATTGGAGCGCTCGAAGATATCGGCCAAAATGGAGAACCCGGGCAGCATCAAGATGAGGTTAAAGTAGGTGTTCCACGAGCCTGCAACCCACTCCCCGTTTTCATTGGTGAAGCCTATAAGCTTGCTTATCACCGAAAAGCCGTCGGTAAACTCGTACTTAAAAAAGCACAGGGCCAACAGACCCATGATGGCAACCTTGCCTGTCTTGGTATAAAAAATGGCAATGCCCGCCAGCATCAAGGCAAAGATGATCATCTCATAGCGCACGCCGTAAATGGAGACGCGGGTGAAAAACTCTTCGGCCATGGCTGCACAGGTACCTGCCGACCACAAAACACCGGCCGTCAATAAAGCTTTTTTCATGATCTACAGCCTCTGCACGCTCTCGTTGTTGTCGCTCCTCACATCAATTTCTGATGCATAAGCTTGTTCTTTTTTATCCTCGCAAGCTTCATCCTTTAAGTCCCGGTCTGCCTCTTTTTTAATTTGAGAAGGGGCAGGGGGTGAAGCTTTTGCCTCTTGAGGTTTGGCATCGCTTTTTACAATTGACGAAAAGTTGAAATCTTGGAGCAAAAAGGCAGGCGCATCCTCGTACTTTTCGTGATTGTCCAGGCGCTGCACCCAAATCCAAAAGCCGATGACGATAAAATGCCCGAAGATGAGGCGGCTTACCAAAAGGCCGTAATCTTGGAAAAGGATCAGGGCCAAAAAGACCGCGATGGGCCCCAGAGCCCAGCCTGACAGATACAAAAAGTGAGATGAGCCTGAGCGGATCACGCTGACCTGACGGTTAAAATTCTCATAAAAAAACACCGGCAAAGCAGCACAGGCAATGAACAGGCCCACCACGAACATGGCAGAGTTCATGGTCAGAGCCATAAACAGCATGCCGATGATGTAGATCAAAATGTCCTGTTCATAGACACTCTTCGCTCCTGCCTTTTTTACCAGGTAACGCATCAGCAAAATGCCGAACGCACCTGCAATCAGGACCTCTGCCACAATGAAGATGGAGACAAAGACATAGGAGCTTTCAAGGTAGGCAGTCCACAGGGGAATGCCGCCTAGGACAGCCACCGCCGTACCGGCACAGATATAGCCGGTTGCCATGAATACGCCGACACTCATCAGATTAGAAAACGAGAGCATACACACCTCTGCTGAAAAAATCTGGTATGGAAGATTATAGATCCTTTTTGGACAGGCGGCACATTTTTTTGATCTTCATCAAAAAAATCGATAAGGATATTGATCAGATTTTCGTTTAATGCGTAAAAAACATATAAACCTTGCCGTTCTCAAAGCACCCAAGTGTCTGATGAGGCTGATCTAATGCAGGCACAAAGGGTTTTATCCTCCCTGCGCTCATCAAACGCTGCCTGCCGGCACTTAAAGAGCATGGCGCAGGCGTGCAGGCCTGTCTTTGAGGCCTGCTGCCAAGTTTAAAAATGCTGCGCAATATTACGGCAGATTTTTGCCAAGGTTAAGACTTGTGAGCAAAAGAGGCAGAGCGGTTTTCAAAAAATACGGAGGACAAAACCCTCCGCTATTTTTAACCTTGCATAAGCCTGCCTGAGGCAGACTTTGGCGTGCTTAAAACTTAAAACAAGAAGGTTGCCCCCTCCTGAGCCGATGAGACATGTTGGCGGCAGCTCTTAAAGAGGTAGCGGCCGTAACTTTGCTCGTCTTGTTCGCAATCAAACTTGCAAGGCGTGCGCCCCTCAAGGGACGTTAAGCAATTGACGGTTCCCTTGTCGGCATCAAAGTCGATGAGATCCCCGTCTTGCAGCAAGGATAAGGATCCGCCGCGCAAGGCTTCGGGGCTTACGTGCAAGGCAGAGGGGATCTTGCCTGAGGCCCCCGAGAGCCGTCCGTCGGTGAGCAGGGCCACCTTGTAACCTGCCTTTTGCAAGTTGCCCAAAACCGGCATGAGCTTGTGCAGCTCGGGCATGCCGGCCGCGGCAGGGCCTGCAAAGCGCACCACTATCACCGCATCTTCATTGAGTTTGCCTTCTTTGTAGGCCTTCTCCACATCGTGCTGGGAATTGAAGACCCGCGCCTTGGCCTTGACGCGGCGATGCTCGGGGGCCACTGCCGAGATCTTGATGACCGAGGTGCCGAGATTGCCCGTCAGAACCTTGATGCCGCCCTGCTCGCTAAAGCACCCCTCGCCTGTGATCATCACCTTGGGATCTTGCGACTCTTGCGCCTCCTCAAAGACCAATTTGCCATCCTCAAGCTTGGGCACGGTCAGCTGATCTTGGAAAGTGCCGCAGCAGGTTGCGACATCTTCGTGCAACAGGCCTCTTTGATGCAGAGCCTTGAGCAGCACCGGCACGCCGCCTGCGTTTTGGAAAGCATTGATGTCGGCCTTGGCATTGGGATAGATGCTCACCAACAAGGGCACGACCGCGCTCAAATCGCTGATGTCCTGCCAGGTGATGTTGATGCCGCAGGCTTTGGCCATGGCAGGAATGTGCAGGGTGTGATTGGTCGAGCCTCCCGAGGCAAGCCAGGCACACATGCCGTTGACAAAGTTTTTGACGGTCAGAACCTTATATAAGGGACGGTAATTTTGATTCTTGGTGCAAGTTACGATACGCTTTGCAATCTCTTCTGTCAAAGCCTTGCGCAAAGGATCGCAAGGAGGCACGAAAGCAGACCCGGGGAGCATCAGGCCCATGGCTTCCAAGACCAGCTGATTGGTGTTGGCCGTGCCATAGAAGGTGCAGGTGCCCTGATGGTGGTAAGAGGCGCACTCCATCTGCTGCAAGGCGCTCTTGTCCAATTTGCCTGCCGCATACTGCTGGCGGATGGAAGTTTTCTCCTCGTTGGAAATGCCCGTGCTCATCGGACCTGCCGGCACAAAGGCGCAAGGCAGATGGCCAAAGGCCGCCGCGCCCATGGCAAGGCCCGGGGCAATCTTATCGCAGATGCCAAGCAGCAGCACGGCATCAAACACGTTGTGGCTCAAACCCACCGCCACCGATTGGGCTGTCAGATCGCGCGAGAACAAGGACATGTCCATGCCGGGCTGCCCCTGCGTGACGCCGTCGCACATGGCAGGAGTGCACCCTGCCACCTGCGCGCTGTGCCCCATCGAGCGCAAGAGCTCCTTGATTTGGTCAGGGTACAGCTTGTAAGGGCAATGGGCCGAGAGCATGTCGTTGTAGGCCGAAATGATGCCGACATTGGCGCCTTTGCCTTCAATGACATTGGCCTTATCTTTCTCATTGTCGGCGCCGGCTGCGGCATGGGCAATGTTGGAGCAGGTCAAAATGACGCGGTCGCGTCCCGGCTGCTCTTGAGAGGCAATCATTTGAAGATAACGCTCATGCGTATCTGCCGAGCGCTCTTCGATTCTTCTTGTGACTTCCTGCACGATTTTGTTCATGGTATGTCCTGTTCTTTGATGATTCTTAGTCTTTGAAGCGTTCTTCTACGGCATCAATCACGTTTTGAATGACTTCATCCAAAGGCGGAGTAATGTCAACAAAGATGACATCGGTCTCATCGGGCCCCGGAATTTCCAAAGTGTCAAACTGGCTTTGCACCATGGACTCTTTCATGTAGTGCCCCGATCTCTTGCGCATTCTTTCACAAACCAAATCAAAGGAGCCTTGCAGGTGCACAAACAAAAGATCATTGTCTTGGCGCAAGATGTCGCGATACTTCTTTTTTAAGGCCGAGCAGACAATGACGCCCGTGGCCGAGCGGTTGGACAAAGAGAAAAACACGTCTCCGATGCGCACCAGCCAAGGCTCGCGATCTTCATCGTTTAAAGGCTGTCCTGAGGCCATCTTTTTGACATTGTGACGCGTATGCAGATCATCGCCGTCCAAAAAGCGGCAGCCCAGGTGATTGGCCAAGGCTATGCCCACGCTGGTCTTGCCGGTGCCGCATACGCCCATGATCACGATATTTTTCTTGCTCATCTTAGTCTCCGTTAACTTGTCTGTTAAAGCCGCCAAAGCCCTTAAGGCAAAGCAGGACAGGAACGGCTCTTAATGAGTCTGTCCGGGGCCGGCATTGTTGACGGCAGTTCATGATCTTTTCTATTCATTTTACTGCAATCTAACTGAAAAAAGTTTATCACGATAAACCCATCATTGCAAATGTTACCCGTAACATGTTACTGATAACATATTTTTCGGCACCGCTCACAAAAATTGAGTTTTGGTCGGTTTTGACCGGCTCTTGCTGATATCGTTCCTTCAGAAATTGTTACGTCGTCTGATAATAAAAACACATTCGACAGCGCATTTGCTTTCACACAGACGTTTTTAATTTATGGACCACGCAACCGCACTGCAACAAAGCACTTATTTGCTGACAGTGGCAGCCATAGCCATTATTGTCTTGTTTTTCCTCATCATGAAACTTAAGGTGCATGCCCTTGCATCTTTGATCCTGCTTTCCTTAATTTAATCTTGGGCATCAAGATCTGCTGATACCCAACCGATCTGTTCTGATGTGCCTTTAATGGCTGTATTTCCCGATCCCTGGCGGCTTTATGCCGTATTGAGCTTCAGGATGATTGCATGAGGGAATAGATTATCGCCCTGCTCGATGGGGTGAGACTCCTGCAAAGCCTTATTTTTTCTTTGTTTCTTTCTTAAAAAGTCCTCGCAAAGCCGAGGATTTTTTATTATAATAGTCATATGGACCACATGAGTACTAAG
>CAZYXT010000005.1:7303-40804 GCA_964651505.1 uncultured Enterobacterales bacterium | reverse complement strand
AAAAGGAATTAGGAGAGATGTCAACGATCTAGTGACAAAATTGTAAACGAATTACTGGACCATCCACTGTGCTCCAAAACATGATCTCCCCGGCTCATGAGAGGCCTAAAAAACGCCATGCCGCAATAGCCTGCCGCCGCGGCTGACTGCAACGAACGCTGCATCTTCCCCTTGGAAGGCAGATACATCTTCTGATCAAAGCTAAACCCTCCCCTCAAAACCCTCTGCTCATGCCCAAAAGGCATGACAAGCTTGGAGGTTGTTTTTTGTGCGCGGGAGCAGCCCCCCTGATCCCTTATCTTAAGATCCGATTTTTGAGTCACAAAGCTCAGATTATCTGTATTGTTTTAAAACCTGACAAAAAGGCAGCAGCGGCCGGGGCTCTTCGTTTTGATCTTTAAGATCTTTTTGCATCCACGCCATGCTGTACCAGCGGCCAAACTTGTAACCGCACTTTTCAAAACGCCCGCATTCGGCAAAGCCTGATTTGAGGTGAAACTCATAGGAGGCGTCTGACAGGTAAGGATCGCTGCTCTGAGCTGCATTGAGCACGGCAATGCACGAGTAAAGCTTTCTTAGATTCATCTTTAAGGCACACCGCTCAAGGCACTCGTACATCATGGTGCCCAACCTGCGGCCCTGCACCATCGGGGACAGATAAATGCAGGTTTCGGCGCAGTAGCGGTAGGCCTCTCTTGGGTGAAAAGAGCACAAATAGGCGTAGCCTTGGATCCTGCCTTTAAGATCCATAAGCTTCAAATAAGGGTAAAAACCGCCGATGGCTGCGATCCTGCGCTCAAACTCGGACACGGAGGGCACACTGCACTCAAAAGTTACGGCAGTGTTTTTGACATAGGGGGCATAGATCTCAAGCAGGGCTGCCGCATCGCAAGGCTCGGCCTGCTCAAGAGTGTAAGGCTGCCCCCGGGCTGACACCGCCAACAGGGGCGAAACGCCATCTTGCGCCTCCCCGGTCTTGCTTTCATCTTGCATGATCTGTCCTTGTGCTTAGTCAAGCTTAAGACACAGCATGGTCGCATCTGCCTGCAAGGGAACGCCGCCCGTAAAGTTTAAAAAATCCTCTTGCAGGGTCGTCAAACTTAAAGTTGCGCCCTGCAGACTGTCCAAGTGATACTTAAGCCTGCTGATCCCAAAACTGCTCATTTGGCTGTTTTTGCCTTCGAGCACTCCCTTAGTGTACAGCAAGATCTGAGCTCCGCGCTTCAACTGCACCTCGGTGTTTTT
Source organism: uncultured Enterobacterales bacterium (assembly GCA_964651505.1). GTDB lineage: Bacteria > Pseudomonadota > Gammaproteobacteria > Enterobacterales > Succinivibrionaceae > Avisuccinivibrio_A. The sequence goes on along the minus strand of CAZYXT010000005.1, from coordinate 39,559 downwards.
ATATTCCTGATCGGGATTTTGGCCCAAGGCGCCTTGCGGCTCCTGCACAAGCTGCGTGATTAAGCCGTCCCTATCCAAGATCAAGGGCGGACAGGCGGTCGATTCGCTGAAGGTTAAGGTCAGATCCTTGAAATCTATCACCGCCGCAAAAATGGAAGATGTAAGATTGTGGGGATTATATTGGCACAATTTTTGGTTGACCTCGCGCATGCACTGCCCGGGATCCATATTGCTCAAAAAGCCGTAGCGCAGCAAGTTGACGGTCATGGATAAAAAGGTTGCCGTCTTGATGCCCTTCCCGCTGATCGTTCCGAGCACAAAGGCCGCCTTATCGTCATTCAAATAGATAACATCGTAAAAATCCCCGCCATTTGCTCCCGGGGTCAATGACACCTCGACTTTAAAATCCGGTCGGAGGTTCAATTCCTGCGATGGCGGCAAACAGCCCGTGCGCAAGATCCCGGCGGCCTCCTGCTCGCCCTGCACGCGCTTGTTGCGCGAGATATTGGACAAAATGACCTCTATCAGGTCGCTGATGGTCTTAAGCAGATTGCCTGCTGCAAAAAAGGAAGCCTTATCGCGGCGGTCCTGCCTGCTTTGCAGCTCGGAGGCAAGATCGCTTAAGGCCTTGATGCCCTTCAAATCGCTTGAAGAAATTCTGTTGGCCTGAGCGCAAAGCCGCCGGTATTGGCCGATTAAAGATGAGGACAGCTGCCAGCCTGCCGCCATGGCCAGCGCCAAAACGACAACACAAAAACAAAATACCGCAGGGATGTGATCTGCCATGAGCGTTTCGATCCCCGATTTGGAGCGGGAGGCCACCACATACCAGTCCATAGGCTTAAAGTGGTTGATCTGCACCAAAGCCTCAAAAGGCTCGGATATCGCTGCCTGATAAACCCCGTGCTTGACAGCCTGCTGGAAAAAATCAAGGGGCAGCTTGCCATAATCGCGACCGGGGTCGATGTCTTCCCCGTGCAGCGAGGCCAACTCTTCAAAATGATCGCCCAAGAGCACCACCTCGCACCCGGGGTCAAGCTCGATGGTGTCCGAAAGCAGCTTAAAGGATTCGAGCACCTGATCGCCCGGGTTATCGTAGGCATGTCTTAATTTGTCGATATTGTAGGCCACGCCGATGATCTTGCCTCCATCATGGGCCGAGGGTCTCATCAGCACCAAAAAGCGCCCGATGGTGTCGTGTTGCAGAAAATAGTTGGCCCCCATGGGAGGCAGGGTGAGCTTTTCGAGGTGTTCTTTTAAGGGGATGCCGCGCAAGTCCCGGCCGTTTAACAGCAAACTGACGCTCGGGTGCACAAACACGCCGTTGCGCATGTTGATCCTGTCATAAACAAAGGGCAGATAGCCTGCCTGCTGCATGGCGCTCATGGCAAGCTCGACGGCAGCGCGGGCCTGCATGGCCTGCTGCAACTGCGGGCTGAAAGTTTTGCCAAGGAGGCTGTCTATGATTTTCGCCTGATGATCGATCTCAGATCGGATCTGGGTGAGGCTGATGAGCTGTTCGTTGACGGCGCTGTAGTAATCGGCATTGAGCGCGCTTACCACCAAAGATGAGCCGTTGTTTTGGATCTTGGCCTCTTCGGACCACAAAAAGCCTGTGCCGGCCTGCCAGATAAACGTCAGGAAGCAAATCAACGGCACTAAAATCAAACATGAGGTAAAGATCAGGATCTTGGATCTGATAAAATGCATATCTCCGCCCGGTTCTGCCTGTTTGCCAAATTATTCTTATGGGCAATGGGTAAATTATGTTGCGCCGCTCCGCTTTTAAGCAGGATTGTTATTTACAGCATCATCAAATTATATTAAATTCAGAACAAAGATAAATAAATACAACTTTATATTGTGATCTCAAAATGCCCCTTTTCCCCAAATTTGCGCTCGGCGTCCTAGTCGCGTCGTTATGGATGTCATGCCCCCTGCAAGAGGCTCGCGCGGCAGACTTTTCTCGTTGCCCCCAAGGCAAACAGCATAAGATTGCCATCTTGCAGCTGGGCACGCATGCTGAGTTTCAGCAGATCATGCTGCACACCCTGCGCAGCTTAAAAGAGGCAGGGCTGATGCTGCAACGCCATGAGCTGAGCGCAGGATTTCATTACGATGAGCGCACCAGTTACCGCGGATTGGTCAATTCCACCCGCAATGACTGCCTGTCATTTGCCCAAGACGGTTTGTATAACGCCGATTGGGATATTGAAGAGTTTGAACAACAATCGCAGGCCGTCCAAGAGCGCATTGCCTCAAAGGGCGACATCGATATGCTCTTGGCATTCGGCACCGGCGCGGGCATCGCCGTCACCTCGCGCGAGGCGCTGATCCCCACGCTGGTCATCGGGGCATTAGCCCCCGAGCACAGCGGCATCAGCAGGCCGGGGCACTTCTCGGATACCAGGAACGTCCATGTGATCAAGGAGCTCAACCGCTATGCCCACGAGCTTTCCATGTTCTACAACCTCTTTAAGTTTAAGACCCTCGGGGTGATGTATGACCAAAACTATACGATAAGCCTCGGGCAGGGCCGATACTTCCTGCAAGAGCGCGCCGAACAATTGGGCTTTGACATGGAGATCTGCACGGGCGATTTGTACGCCAAAGATCTCAAAACCGCCCGTTCGGAGTTTGAGCGCTGCATCAGCGAGCTGTCCGAAAAAGCCGATGCGGTCTACATTACCACCTGCCCGGGAGCCGACCATGCCGACTTTTACCGGCAAATAAAGCCGCTTATCGACCGCGACATCCCCACTTTAAGCCAAAGAGGCCGTCAAGAAGTGGCCTACGGGGCCCTGATGTGCGCCCACGACTCCAACTTTGAGATATATGGAGAATTTGAGGCAAACGTGATTGCCAAGGTAGCAGACGGGGTCAGCCCGCAGCTTATCCCCCAATACTATTTTTCCCCTCAGTACATTTCGCTTAATTTAAAGACGGCGCGCCTCATCAACTGGCGCCCGCCCTTTGATTTTCTGACGGCGGTGGATTACTGCTTCAGAAACATAAACATCAACTAAAAGTTTTGGCAAAAGGGGGCTTGCAGGGAAAGCTTTGCATCGGGGCAGGATCTTGTGATTTTTGCCGCTCTTGACAGGTCCCGGGCCTTGCCCCCGGGATCAGGTGCCCCCTATTGCAGAGGGTTGCGCGTAACAGGAGCCATAAACGAGAAAAGCAATCCCCGGGGGATGGCGCAAACAGGCCTTTTTTAACCTGCGTTTTGCTTTTTGACGGAAAAATCCTCAAGCTCCTGCTCTGAGAGGTATTCTTCGTGTTTTCTTTGCTCTGTACCCCAAATCGCCTTGTGCCGCTCAAGTTTTTGTTCGCCTTTGAACCTGCGTTGCAGCTCATCTAGGGCATCCTTGAGCGCCGTGCGGGCCTCTGCAGTCTCTTTTTGACGCTCGGCCAAGGCTGAGGCTTTTTCACCCTCCTGCACATCGAGGTTTTTAAGATCGGCGTTAAACTGTTCGATTTTGTTTTGTTTCATGATCTTGCCCATGATGGCCTCATAACGCCTGTCTGTTTCCTCTTGTTTCCAGATCTTGAAATTTTCAAGTTCTGCTTTGGCCTGCTCTTCTTTCTGAACGGCCGCAGCAAGCAGCTGTTTTTTTTCTCTGACTGCCCTTTCGGCGTCTTCGCGCCTGCGGCTTCGCAGCTGCAACAATCCCTGCAAAGGATATTTAGCGGTCATTTTCAGCCGCCGCAATGATGCGCAGAACTTCGGCCACCTGCATCAGCAGATCTTTGGGCACAAAATCCTCCTCGCGGCTTTCTGCAAAAAGCCGGCGGGCCAGGGCCGGCTGACGCATGATCGGAATGTTTTCTTCCTTGGCCGCCTCAATCATGCGCCTTGCAAGATCGCCTTCGCCTTTGGCCACCACGACGGGAAGTTTGGTGCGCTCGCGATCATAATCTATGGCCACGGCATAATGGGTGGGATTTACAATCAGCACCTTGGCCTTGCGGGTCTTGCCCACGGTGTTTTGATTGGACATCTCCCGGTGGATTTGTTTGCGCTTTTGTTTGATTTGAGGATCGCCCTCCATCTCCTTGTACTCCTTCTTCACCTCATCGTGGGACATCATGTGGTCTTTATGGTACTTAAGACGCGTATATGCAAGATCGATGGCGGCCAAAGCGGCAAAGGACGCCAAGGTATACACCGCCAGATCAAAAAACAGCGAGCCGCACACCGTCCACAAATTCCCAACTGAGCCGTCGGGCAAAAAAAAGAGCTCGCGCATATGATTCTTGCAGGCTTGGTAGACGGCAATGGTCAGCACCGTGACCTTAATGATATTTTTGACAAATTCAAAGAGATTTTTCTTGGAGAAAACCTGTTTGAACCAGCGGGAAGGATTGAGATTTTTAAGTTTGGGAATGGCAGCTTTGGGCGCGACCAAAAACCCCGTTTGCGCAAGCAGGGCGATGAGCGCGGCAGACAAAGCGCAGGCCACCACCGGCGCCACTATGGCAAAGGCGGCGCCGAGCACCGTTCCGCCGATGCGCTGCAAGGCCTCGGTATAGGACATGGCCGCCGCATTGCTTAAAGCAAAATCGGCAGCTGCAAGGAGATGGCCGACCATGGAGGGGGCCGTTGCAATAAAACATCCTGCCGCAGCGCACACGACAGCCGCCGACACCACCTCGGTGCTTTTTGGAATGTCTCCTTCGGCTCTGGCGTCGCGAAGCCGTTTGTCTGTAGGCTCTTCGGTCTTTTCACCGCTCATGGTTTGCTCCTAAGCTTACATGCCCTCTGCCGCAGGCACATTTCTTTGCTAAGCTTAGCAAAAAGATAAGACCTGCAGGAAACAATGCATGCTGATTTTTAACTCCGTCTCATTATACGGGCTGGTTTACGCGGCAGGAGCTGTGGCGCTGTGCCTTGCGTGCATCAAAAGCCGCGCCCTGCCTGCGCCTTGGGCGGTGCGCCTCTCCTGCGCATCATGGCTTTGCTGCGGGGCCATCATCGGAGCGCGCGCAGGCTACGTCATATTCTACGGCAATTCTTATTACTTGTCCTGCCCTTGGGACATCATCGCCTTATACAAAGGAGGCATGGCCTTTCACGGCGCCCTGGCAGGATTGGGCATTGCCCTGCTGATGTGCCCGAGAGCATTGCGCCTACCTCTTGCCGACTTGTGCGCAGTCTGTGCGCTTGTTTTCCTGCCCTTGGGGCGCATTTGCAATTTTGTATACGGCGAGCTGTACGGCAGAGTAACCTCATCTGCCATCGGCATGGTCTTTGAGGGGGGCGGCCCCCTGCCGCGCCTGCCTGTACAGCTGTTTGAGGCCGCAGCAGAAGGCCCGCTGCTTGCAGCCGTTCTTATAATCCTGCGGCATTTTGGATATCTTAAAGCCCCGGGCGACACGGCCTGCGCCTTCAGCCTCGGCTACGCAATATTGCGCTTTTTCATCGAATTTTGGCGCGAGCCTGATGAGCAGCTTGGACTTTTGGCATTGTCTTTGACCATGGGACAGCATCTGTGCCTTTTGCAGGCGCTTGCGACCCTTGTCATTTGGAGGCTTAAAACACGCCGGGTCCGAGCGCAAGCTGCAAAGTTTGCAAATACTCCCCCATCATGCCGAACAAAGCCTCGGCATGATTGAAAAAGGGCCCGAGGTAAACGAGAATGAGCAGCGCGCAGGCGCCGCTTTTGATGGGCATGGAGAGGATAAAGACATTAAGCTGCGGGGAGAAGCGGTTGATGAGACCCAAGGCCACATCGCACATCAGCGCCACCAGCACGAAAGGCGCGCACATCAGCACCGCCTGCAGCATGAGAAAAGAGAGCGCCCCGATGGTGAGCATCGACAAATTCGAGTGCAACAGCGCAGGCAGCATCGAGGCCGGAGGCCACACGCTGTAGGTGCCGTAAAAAAGGGAAAGAAAATTCATGAAGGCGCCCGAGGAGAAAAAGAGCGTCACCATGGCCAGCAGCAATACCAGGCCGAACGGGGAACTTTCCTCTCCTCCAAACGGATCCTGCGTCTGCGCCTGCGAGGCGCCGCGCTGATTGTCAATGATGATGCCGGCGCACATGACCGCATAGAATACGCAGCCTGTCACATATCCCAAAATCATGCCGATGACCACCTCTTTGCCAAGCAGCGCCCCCAGCATCAGAACCTGACTTAAGCTTTCCAAAGAAAAAGCGGCGGCCGCATTTTGCTGCATCAAAAGAGGGTGCAGAGGGATATACAGGGCGATAAGCAGGGGCAGCCTGACTGCCGCATTAAGCTGCGGCCCAAAAAACGGGGCGAAACTCAAAAGCGCGAAGATGCGCGCCGAGCCTAAGACAAAACAAGACAAATGCAACGGGACGTCGGCTTCGTTAAAGGCTGCAGCGATGGCTTCCATGGCTTAAAAACAGGCTAGAACACGGTGTAGAAATGATCAAAAATATTTTGGCCAAAGCGCAAAAGTTCGGCCGAAAACCAGTCGGCCGTCAGCAGCATGGTCACGCACACGGCAATAAGCTTGATGCCAAATGAGAGCGTCTGTTCTTGCAATTGCGTGATGGCCTGTATCAGCGACAGCAGAATGCCTGCAAGCGCCGCCACCAAAATGGGAGGCAGGGACAGCATCAAAATTAAATAAAAAGCCTGATACATCAGTTCGATTGCATGCGTGCTCACTGCATACCCCTTAGTCTTGACAAAAAGGCGGTTTCACAAAGGCGTTGCCCGCAAACGGCGATGTTTTGCCAAATCATCGACCCATCTGAAACAAACCTGCATGCTGTTATGATACTATAATCGGGGTTGTTTTAGACAGCACCGCTCAGACAACACGAGAGCCGATTTAAGATGCCCCCACCCAGGGGTTATCTCTTAAAAGAACTTCAAATCAGTCTTTTATGCAGGCAAAGGTTTAACATGGATGAGATCAGATTTAGAAGCGGCGCCGCATCGCAAGAGCAGGCCGCACAAAAAGCGCGGCCTGATGGCAGCGCTCCTGCCGCATCGCAGCAAGACATTGACGAGTTTGAAAGCATCATGCAGCAAAGCGATGAGGCACAAGCAGGACAAGACAAAAAGGCACGATCAGAACATGACAAAGAGCAGAGCGGCTCTCTTGAAGATCAAGCCTTCTTCAAACAAAACTTTCGCGAAAAAAATACGGCAAACGATCTGAGCTCTATTTTCTCAAGCCTGATCTCAGGGCAGCCTGCCTCTCAGAATCCCGGGCCGACGTTAGATGCACCGGCAGCATCAGCAGCTGCGAGTGCCGGCGATCCTGAGCAATTGCAACAGATGTGCGATAAGCTCATCGACCGCATTTTGGTATCTGACCCGAGGTACTCTCAAGGCTCGGAGGTGAGGATCACCTTAAGCGCCCAAAGCGGATTTGCAGGCGATGAAATCGTGTTGCGCCGCGACCTGCAGGGCATGCTGGCCGTGCAAATAAACTGCCGCCGCCAAGACAGCTTCAAAAAATTCGTGGAGTTGCGCCCGCTGCTGACCGAAGGACTGCAGCAATATGAAAGCCGCGACATAAGAGTCAGCATCGTAAGTCCCGACGAACAACCCTTTGAAGACGGCGACGACGGCATGCCTCCGTTTGACAGGATCTGATAATGTATTTTGACAATCTGCGCAAAGTTCAGCTTTATAACAGACTGCTCAAACTTGAGTGCGACAGCTTCAGCCTTTGCGACTACGGCTTTGAGACGCACCCTGATGCCCCGGCCTTGCAATTGAGCGCCGCGGCGGTGTTGTTTTATCTTCAGCCGCGCGACTTTGCCTGGATTAAAACCCTGCCTCAGTTTGAAGCCTGGCCCGATCCCAAGTCGCTCGATCCTGCGCTTAAGCTTGCAGCCTTAGAGTCGATGCTGCAAAAGCCTCTGTCAAGACTTTCGGAGCTGTGCGATGCGGCCATCAGCGTAAGCGGCTATAAGACCGGCTTTAGCGCCAAAAATTTTAAACAGGCTTTTTCGTTTGAATTAAAAATTGTCGGATGTATCATTCCCTGCACTTTGTATGCACACAATCAGGATGCGCTTCAGGCGCTGCTTGAAAAAGCCGTGCAGCTTGAGCAGAGACTTAAGCCTGACGTTGCACAGGTTGATCCTTATGCAACGGTGAGCATTGCCGCAGGCACGCTGAGCTTTACTTTAAGAGAATGGCGCACCCTCAAAAGCGGCGATGCCATTGTTTTTGACAGTTACCCTGCCGCCGATGACGAGCTGCTTTTGTGCGCAGGAGAATTAAGAACCCGCGCCAAGGCAGACAATGACACCCTGACTTTGCTGAACGGCTTTGAACGCCGCCAAGGAAATGCAATGAGCGATGTAAATGTACCGGATGCAGACCATCAAGATTTGACCTCCCCTGAAGACATTCTTTTGGAGGGAATTGTCGAGCTTGACCGCCAAAGCATAAGTTTAAAGGAATTAAGCGCCATGACCGAGGGCAGCGTGCTGCCGCTTAAAACGCGCGATTTAAGCGATGTTGCGCTGTGCATCAACGGCAGGTGTGCCGCAAGGGGACGCATCATTGAAGCAGGCGGCACTTTTGCATTTCAAATAACCAGACTGCCAAGCCATGATTGATAACACGCTTAATCCTGTCAATATAATTTTCTTGGGCGTCCTCTTGGCAATGGTGCCCTTTTTTCTGACCCTGACCACTTCTTACATCAAGATCATCGTCGTCGCCTACCTTGTCCGCAATGCCTTAGGCGTCCAACAGGTGCCGCCTACCATGGTGCTGACGGGACTGGCCATTATTTTGTCCATTTACGTGATGGCCCCGGTGGGACTTGAAACCTATCAGCTTTTGGACAACGCCGCGGCCATGACAACCGATCTTGGGCCAGTGCAGCTTTGGCAGACTGCCGCAGGTGCCTCCGAGCCCTTGCATCGCTTTTTGCTCGTCAACACCGAGCCTGCCGTTTTAAAGTCCCTGGTCACCACCGCATCGCACATTTGGCCTGATGAAATTTACAAGAGCGTGGACAGTGAAAGTTTTGTCTACGTGATCCCCTCTTTTGTCATCTCCGAGCTTACCAAGGCCTTTCAAATAGGCTTTCTGATTTATCTGCCCTTTATCGCCATCGACCTTATCATTTCCAACATCCTGCTGGCCATGGGCATGATGATGGTCTCCCCGATGACAATCTCGCTGCCGTTTAAACTGATGCTGTTCGTGACTCTCGACGGCTGGCTTAAGTTGAGCGAGGGCATGCTGTACAGCTACAGCTACGGCTAGCAGGAGTCAATAAGGAAGGATCGCAAATTTTGTTTTAAAAGAGCATAGTTAATCGCCGAGAAACAGCATGCACATTTGTACTGAAAAAAACGATACTTATACCGAACTTATCATAACGGGCCGGGTGGACGCTTCCACGGCAGAAGAGCTCGATGAGGCTGCTGCTGCCGCCTTGCAAAAAGCAGGCGGCGCAGTGGTGGTCAATTTTGCAGGAGTCGAATACATTTCGTCGGCAGGTTTGCGCTCGGTGCTTAAAATCGCCAAGACCTGCCAAAGCAAGCAGATGCAGCTGCGCTGTTTTGCCTTGCAGCCTGCCGTATTCGATGTCTTCCGCCTTGCGGGGTTTTCAACCATCATAAAAATCAATGCCACCAAGGAGGAAGCTCTTGACAGCCTCAAATAAAATCAGGATGGTGCCGATGCAGAGCATATCTCTGCCCGCTTCCATCGATTCGCTCAGACAAATCAACAAAGTCTTAGGCAGCATGCTGACAGAGGATTTTGCCGATTACGTGTTTAAAACCCAGCTGGTGGTCGAAGAGCTTTTGGCCAATGTCTGCTCGTACGCTTATGACGATAAAAACGGAACGGCCTGTTTAGCCTGCGGCGTGGTGAACTTTGACGGGCAGGAAGCCATCATGATCCAGCTGACCGATCACGGCAAACCCTATGATCCTTTTGCCAACGCGACAGCGCCCGATCTTGACGCGTCTGTCGAAAAGCGCAGCATCGGCGGGCTTGGGGTGCACCTCGTAAAAGAGATTGCCTCGCACTACGCCTACATGCGCATCAATGAGTGCAATCAGACGCAGATTATTTTGAATGTATTGCCCCATTAAGCGCCTCCCGGCCCTGCTGCCGTGGCCTTTGCTGATGCATGCTCAAGCCTTGTGCGCCGCCCCGCAAGAGGGGAGCGTCACGCTTGAGGTGGAGCACAATGTGGTGACTGTGCAAGAATATATGCAAACGCCCAAACCCGTAGAAGACAGGCTGAGGCAAATGGATGTCTATGCCCTCTCCAAAAGCTCCTACCTGCTGCGATCGGGACACATGCTCTCGCTGCCTCTTTATGAGAGCGTAAGAAAAGGCAGATCTCTTCGTGACTTTGAACAGAGCATAAATCAAAGCGCAAGCCGTTACGGCCTGCCGCGCGAGCTTATTGCCGCCGTGATCATGACAGAATCGGGCTTTAATCCGCAGGCGGTGTCCCCTAAGGGCGCGCGCGGGCTGATGCAGCTGATGCCGCACACTTGGATGGATATGGGAGTATCGGATCCGCATGATCCTGCCCAAAACATCAGCGCAGGCAGCGGATACCTTAAAAAGATGCTCGATATGTTCAAAGGAGATCTGACCTTGGCCCTGGCAGCCTACAATGCAGGCCCCCAAGCCGTGCGCAACGCAGGAGGAGTGCCTGCTTACGCCGAAACGAGGCAGTTTGTCGCCAAAGTCATGAATTTTTATGAAGAGTACTGCAAAGGCGCAACTATGGCAGGAGATGCCCCATGAAACTGCGCAGTAAAATTTTGATGGTGCTTGCGGCCGTGACCGTGCTGTGCGCAGGTCCGGTCACGGTATTTTCCACCTTAAACGCCCGCAGTCAGGCCAAGCAAAACGAAGAGATTAAGCTTCAGCAGGTGGTAAGCTTGTTGCGAAATTCGGTCTCGGGCCAGTATTACAACAGCTTAAACCTGCAGATAAACACGGTATTTTCCATCCGCCGCCAGCTTGCATCGCAGGCTGCCATTCTCAACAGCCTCGTCTCAAACCTTGCAGCCTCGGACGAGGCGGTGCGCCACCTGCTTGAACAGCAGCAGCAAAGCCTAAGTCAGGCAGGCTTTGATTTGGCCTTAATGTACGACAATTCCCTGATCCTGCCTCCTTTGGATCTTAATGTTTTGCAGGCCAAATCCCTTGGCAACTTGGGGCTCATTTCGGTTCTGCGCTCAGTCCATGACAATCATAACCCCGGGTACTGCCAAACCCTCTATCAAGAGCCCGGGCTTTTGCACAATTACTTAAGCTACACCTTTGCCTTAAGCGCCGATCCCCGCTATACCGTCTCCATTTTATACAACATCGATCACATCTTGGAACTTTACGACAGCGGCAACTTCTCCGCCGCAGACGGCCTTAAGGTTAATTTTACAGAGCTGGACGCCGTGCTGCAGGGGGCGGCATTGATAGTCTCCGCAGACGACGGACGGGTGCTGTTAAGCTCGGCCTCTTCGTCCTTAAACGCGCTTGCCAAAGAATTTTTCAAAGATCTCAGGCTTGAGAGCGGCTTGCAAATGCTGCATTTTCAAAGCAGAAACAAACAACGCTACGAGATCTGCGCCACTTACTTTAAGCCTCTTAACTGGCACATTGTCGCTTTGCGCAATTACGATGAAATTGTCCTGCCCGCCTGGCAGCAGGCTTTAGTCATAGGCAGCATCGGAGCTGCGGTTTTGCTCGTATCGCTCATCTGCTCGGCGATATTGGCAGGCAGGATCACAAGACGCCTCAACCTGGTGGCCAAGCAGGCTGCTCTGATTTCTCAAAGCAATCTTAATGAAGACGGCACGGCACAGGCCCTGACGGCCAAATTGCCGCAACAAGGCGATGATGAAGTGAGCGCCTTGAGCCGGGCTTTAAACACCATGGGCGAGAAGCTTCAACAAAACATTCAAAACCTTGTGGAAACTTCAACCCAGAAAAACCGTCTGCAAGGCGAGCTTAATGCAGCCCGCAGGATCCAGCTTGGCATGTTGCCCACCGACGATGATCTGCCAAAAAGCGCCGGTCTTCAGATTGCAGGCTTTTTAAATCCTGCCAAAGAGGTCGGCGGCGACTTTTACGATGCCTTCCCCATAGGAGAGCGCCTCATAGCGCTGACCATCGGCGATGTTTCGGACAAAGGGGTGCCTGCGGCATTGTTCATGTCGATGACCATGACCCTCTCCCGGGCCGTGCTCTCCTTGGGCGTGGAGCCTGCCAAGATGATGGAAGAGCTCAATTTGCAGCTGTCGCTGCGCAATCCCAACATGATGTTTGTAACCATGTTTGCCTGCATCATCGATGCGCTGACGGGGCAATATACCGCCGTCAACGCAGGGCACTGTCCGCCTTTGGTGTACCGCGACGGCAAGGTTTTGCAGCTTGACAAGATCAGCGGTCCTGCCGCAGGCGCCGTTCCCGATGTGCCCTACACTCAGTACAGCGGCACCCTTGAAAAAGGTCAGTGCATGCTGCTGTATACCGACGGGGTGAGCGAAGCGCAAAACGAGAACCTTGAGTTTTTTGAAAGCGGGCGCATCATAAGCTTGTGCAAAGATCCAAAATTTTCAGATCTTGAGCCTAAGCAATGCATCGATAAGGTGCTTTGCGCCGTCAAAGAATTTCGCGGCTCTGAGGTGCAAACTGACGATATCACCATGCTGTGCATAAAACGCCCGGAACAGCTTGATGTTTGCAGAACATGATAAAATCCAACCCCAAGCCAAAACTTTCAGGAGAGATCATGGCCGACACGGCTGTTTCAGGCAGGGCCCAAAAAAGCGCTGCCGATAAAAAAGGCGATCTGCAAAGGCTTCTTTTATATTTTGCCATCAGCCTGCTCTCACAGCTTTTTTTTATTCTGCTTGTCTCCTCTTCCTTGCAAGATTACAGGCAGGGGGCGCAGGAGAATTTGATCTCGGCAGGCACTTCGATGACGGCAGGCAAGCTCACCGTAGTGGCGCAATTGGGCAGGCGCGTGGAAAATTACCGCCTGGCATCTCAAGATCTTTACGATCTGCGCGTGGTCACGGGCAGTCCCGATGCTTTTATCACCGACGATACGGGCAACATTATTCTTGGCAGCAGCATATACGGCTTGGACAGCCTTGACCTTGATGCTCTCTCGGCCTTGGGCACCTTTGCTTTTAACAATCTTACTTATGTGATCAAGCCTTACTACGACAACCGCGCACAAATCCAAGGCTATGTGGCAGCTTGTGCCGATGTGCAAGAAAAAGGCGGGTACAATCTGCCCTTCTCGTTTTATGTTTGGTGCGCCGCTGCCGCTTTGTGCTCGCTTATGCTTCTCAAATTGGGCATGGCCTTGGGAGGCAGGCTGCACACGTCCGAAGGACGGCGCAGGCTGCTGTCGCTTACGCTGCCGTTTTTGTTCGGACAGCTTTTAACCGCAGGAGCGGCTGCCGGTCAGTACCTCAACATCGCTGCGGTTTTTGCCCAAGATCTTGAAAAAAACGTGGCCATGGCGCTGTCTTTGAACTTTCGCGAAATCAGGGCTCACAACATCAATCTTGAAGATATTTCAGGTTACGAGCGCTATTTTGATGCCATAAAAGCAGAAATTGACACCGTGGGGGCCATTTCGGTCTTCAGCTCCAAAGGAGAATTGACAGCAGGCGACAATCAGCCCTTGACATCGCATGCCATGCCCATTTTTTCATCAGGCAGCATGCTTGGCAGCATCGAAGTGAGCGCCGCCCCGGCATTTTTGCGCTCATTGGGGCTTGATATGCTGCTCAAGCTGCTCACGCTGCTGGTGGTCTCGGCCGTGCTCTCCCATGAATTAGGCTCGCTTGCCTTCTTGGAGTTTCGGCGCCATGAGCAAAAGCAAAACAAAATCCCCTTTGAGCCTGACCTCATCCGCCCGCTGTCTTTTTTGTATGTTTTTGCGCTCTTTTTGCCCATTACCATAGTTCCTGTGCGCATGGTGCAATATCGCGAAGATTTTCCTTTTTTGCCCGTCGAGCTGGTGCAAAGCCTGCCTGTGTGCACGGAGATGCTCTGCGTGACCATAAGCTCTTTTTACATTCTTTTAACCCGCGGTTACCGCGGGCGCTGGCAGATCTTGGGGCGCAACGCGCTGATGCTTTTGTGCCTGCAGGCGTTTGTGGCAGCTCTTTGCCCCAACGGATATTTCTACCTCATCTCGCGTGCGCTTTACGGCTTGGGCTACGGGGCGCTTCTTGGGTGCTGTCAGCTGTACGTAATAGATTGCAGCAGCAAAGAAAATCGCGGGACGAACATGAATTTGTTGTCGGCAGGATTGTACTCGGGCGTGCTGTGCAGCGCCGCAGCAGGCGGCATCATCGCCGACACCTTGGGCTACAGGGCCGTATTTTTGGTCTCCTGCACGCTGTTTGCGCTGTGCTTTGCCATCTTTACGTACGCAAACTCCCGCAGGTACCTGCCGACCTGCGATAAAATGGATGAAAGCGGCAGTTCCCGCCTTGATCTTGGTGCCATCAAGACGCTGTTGTCCAATCGGCGCATTTTGTGCACCCTGCTGTTTTTGGCTCTGCCCTACAGCATCATCGGCGTGGGCTTTTTCAATTATCTCTTGCCAATCTCCTTTAACTCCCACAACTTGGGCGCAGCGCTCTTGGGCCAATTTAACTTTATCTACGCCTTTATCATCATCGCCGTTGCCCCCCTGACAGGCAGGCTCATTGACAAGCTTCAAGAGAAAACCTGGATCTTGCTTGCCGTCAGCATGTGCGCCTCGGCTGTGGTGCCCGTGATGTTCAATCTGCCCTATTTTCTTGCCGCAGTCTTCGTCGTCATGGTGATGCTCGGGCTTTCTGCAAGCGTCAACGAGGGCGGACAGCTTGCGTTTGTCTCGTGTCTTGCCTCAAAGATAAACCCGCAAGATCCGACATTGCCGCAAAGTTCGGTGCTGCTTTTAGACAGCGTGCTGCGCATCGGACAGACCTGCGCCCCTTTGCTCATCGGCCTGATGTTGGCAACAGGCAGCACGGAGTCGTTTTTTGTCCTGACAGGCGCGGCAGTCTTATGCGTAAGCATTTTTGCGCTCATGCAGCTGCGCAGGAACAAACAGTCACCTGTCGCCGCCTAATCCTAGTTTTATTGCAGGCTGCAAGCTAAGATGTTCTTATTTTAGAACAATGATCTTCTGCACCTTCACCCTCATGTCTGCACAAGTTTAAAAGTGCATGCAATCACGACATCAAGACCGCGCCCCCGGGGGCGAGCTCTTTTTGAAGATGACGGGTTTGGACATCAAAAAATGACAGGCAGCCTGTCCGTTTACTTTAAGGGTGTAAAGTGCAAGATCTTGCCTCAGGACAATTGAGTGCTGTTATCATAATGGCCCAATCGTAAAACTTGCGCCGTCAGGCACCATAAAAAGAAAATCTTAATTGCAGATGTTCAATCAATATGCCAAATTTCAGACGTTTTTTTCAGTTTGACCATTCTCCCTCAAGTTTTAGCAGCCGCCTGCTATCCTTTAACGCGCGCTATGGCAGGCAATCGATACAAAGTTATTATCAGGATTTTTTTGTAAGGGGCAGCATAGCATCGGCTGAATTTCAAAATGCGCTGCTAAAAGCCGTCGCAACCCTCTACCCTGATGCCGATAAGGAGCGTCTTAAGCGCAATCTTAAGCGCCCTCAGTTTTATTTTGCGGCCAATCACGGCGGTTTTGAAAACCAGCCGCAGCTTTTGGGAAGTTCTCTTTTAACCGCAGCTGCTGCCGCTTTGCAAGGCTTTGATGCCATCTTTCTTGCCTGCACGGCGCTCACGCCCAAGCATGCGACCATGCCTGCAGGGTTCTTGCTGCACTCTCTTGATGACAATTTCAAGCGCAATAAGGTGCGTTTTTTGAGCAACAAGTACAACGAAGTGTTCATTAACCGCTGCAAGGCGCCAAGCCTGCAGATCTTTGAGCAGCGCCTTGAGGCATTGCCTCAAGATGTCCTCTTGCCCCATGAAATTGCAGGCATAAAGAAGGTTAAAGAGGCCCTCGGCGAGGGCTCATTGTCGTTTTCTGACACTCTCTTGCGCCATAATGCCCGCTTGTACGAACAGGCCTTAAAAAACTTGGAGCCGTCCGGGCGCTGCTATTTTGTCGATCTTGACAGTCTTACAGCTAGGATGATTGCCGATGATTTGCGCAGGCACGGCCCTTTTTATGATCTGATCTCCGATCGCAAGCTTCTGTCCGCGCTCATCCTCTCCATGCGCGAGGTGATTCAGGCCTGGAGGGAAGATCAGGTGGCAGTCAATGCCCGCCCCCGGGGCGCGGACTCCGGGACGGTGCTGTTTTATGCCATCGATAAAAAGGATAATTTTTGCCGCTTAAGCTGCCGCATTGACGAGCACGCAGGGCGCACCGATCTTACGCTTTTGGACAAGTACGGTTTTTCCCTGCCTCTGACCCCCGATGATCTTTTGCAGGCGCTTGAAGACAAGAGGCTGCATCCGAGCATCTTTACCGTGAACGTATTTTTGATGCTGTTTCACAAGGTGACCTTGGCAGGGGGGATCTTTTTTGACGGCTACACAGCAGCGATGCTGCAAGAGCCTGCAAGGCTCCTGTCGGCCGCCATCCCCGACGCCCTCGGGGAGAAGCGGGTGCAAGGCGTGTTGCAGCCTGTCAAGTGCCTCGGGCCCTTGCGTTATCGCGATACTTTCAATGAAGCGCGCTCCATGCTGCATCTTGATCTTATGGCCATCAAGAGTTTTGGCAAAGCCCAGATAGAGGGCATTTTATCTTCGCAGGTTGAAGACTGCATGCCGCTTACCCTCAGCGAGATCTTGTTGGATGTGGAAGGAAGCTTTGATAATCTTAAAGCAAGAAAAGAGGAGATCCTATCCCTTTTGCGCGCAGACGCCCCTTGCACCCTGAGCTTTGATGAGTAAGACCCCCGCCTGAGGGTTTACTTTACCGCCTCGGCAAGCGCCTTTAAGGTTTGCTCAAAGCTTGATTTTTCATTGAGCCCCTGCCTTAAAAACTTGTTCACCTTGCCGATGTGCTCGAGGGCAAAGTCAGCCTCCGCATCAGAGCCTTTTTTGTATTCGCCAAGCTGCAGCAAAAGTTCTATCTCGGCGTACTTGGCCAAGATCTGACGCAGTTTTTGCGCCGCCGCCTTATGCTCGGGACTTACGATGGCATTCATTACGCGCGAGACGCTCTGCTGCACATCGATGGCAGGGTAATGGTTCAAGGCAGCAAGCTTGCGCGACAAAATAATGTGCCCGTCAAGGATAGAGCGCGTCTCGTCGGCAATGGGCTCGGTCATGTCGTCGCCTTCTACCAATACCGTGTAAAGGGCGGTGATCGAGCCTTTATCGGAGTTGCCTGCCCGCTCCATGAGCCTTGGCAGGGTTGAGAACACCGATGGGGGGAAACCGCGCCTGGTGGGCGGCTCGCCTGCTGCCAGTCCGATCTCGCGCTGCGCACGGCCGAATCTGGTCACGCTGTCCATCATCAACAGCACGTTGCGGCCCTGATCGCGAAAATACTCGGCAACCGCCGTAGCCGTATAGGCAGCTTTGAGACGCTCCATTGACGATTTGTCGGAGGTGGACACGACCAGCACGCTGCGGGCCATGCCCTCGGGACCCAGATCGCGCTCGATAAACTCGCGCACCTCGCGCCCGCGCTCGCCGATGAGCGCCAATACGCACAGATCGGCATTGGTGCCGCGGATGATGGAGGACAAAAGAGTCGACTTGCCGCCGCCTGCGGCGGCAAAAATGCCCATGCGCTGCCCCTGACCGCAGGTCAGCACCCCGTCTAGGACCCGCAATCCCAAGGAGACGGGCCTTTGTATAAGCTTGCGCTTCATGGCCGCAGGAGGATCGGCATAGACAGGATAGAATTCGTGCGTGCGCAAAGGCGGCCCGCCGTCGGCCACTTCGCCGATGCCGCTTAGAACGCGCCCCAAAAGCTCCTCTCCTACCGGCACCGAGAGCACGTGCCCCGTGGGGATCACCTCGGTGTGGCTTGAAATGCCCTCAAGCTCCCCTAAGGGAGTGAGCAGCGCGATATTTTCTGCAAACCCCACCACCTCGGCTTTAAGCTGCCAGTTTTCCCCGGGGTTGCGCAAAATGCACAATTCGCCGACCTTGACGCCGGGCACCGAGGCTTGGATGATGGTGCCCACCACTTTTTCCACGCGGCCCAGAATTTCGATGGTGTTGACCTCATCGACTGCATCCCTGAGCATCTGCCCGATATACTCAAGCGCCATCGTGATCTCCTGCTTTTGAGCGCAGCGCTTGCTTTAAAATCTTAAGCTGCGATGACAGCCCTGCATTGACCACGCCCAAGGGGGTTTCAAGCACGCAGCCGCCGTGAGGCAGATTGGGATCCGGCCGCACGTCGATGTAGCCTGAGCGCCCGTCATCGGAAATCAAAAACGACTGAAGATCTTGTCGCACAACCGGCTCGTCCTTGGGGCTTACGCGCACCAAAATTCTCTTTTCGCCGCGCACGGCCGCCAAAGCTTTTCTGACCACGCGCACGGCAAGATCTCCTGGGTCAAAGGCCCCCAACATCTTCTCAACCGAGCTTATCACCACCTCGGTGAGCTGCTGCTCAAGCCCCTGCAGCGAGTCCACCTGCGTCATCACCATTTCCATGATCTTCATGGTGTACTCGCCCTTGCCCTCGTCGCGCCCCTGCTCAAGCCCTTCTTCATAGCGCTTTTGGTAAACCTCATGGGCTTTTTGCTCGATGACTCCTGCCTGCTCGCGGCTTTTTTCCATAAGCTCGTTGGCATCATAGAGAGTCTGCAGATCTTCTTGATGCACGATATGCATGCCGGGCCTGATGGTAAAATTGCCCTCTTGCGCTACAAACAGCTTGCCCATCCGTGCCTCCTAATCACCGTTTTTATCCTTATGCCCAAGTCCTGCCCCATCAAAGAGATTGAGGTTTTTGCAAATGGTGTTCTCAAGCAGCCTCAAAAAGAGCATCCACAATCGCTCAGACTCAGGCGGCTTTAGCGCAGGCAGCTCCTGCTTTTCAAAACCGCCCTTGCAAAACAGCTTATAAAGCCCCTCTTGCACTAAGGCGCGCACCGCCCCTTCGCTCAAGTCCTTGCACAAAAGCAGCAAAAGTTCTGCCCCTGCCGCGCAGACGGCATCCTCATCAAGCTTGGGGCAGCTTTGCATCTGCACCCTCCTTGGCACCGCAAAAGAGGCAAGCTCCAAGGCAAAGCGGCAGATCTTGGGGGCGATGACATCATAAAGCTTTTTTAGGTCCTCTTTATCCACCACGGCCCTGATAAAAGGGGCAAGCCTTGCAGCTCCTGCGTACAAACACAATTGTTTGAGTTCAGAAGGCTTAAGCAGGGCCAAGCGCTCTTTGGGTTGGGCAAAATCAAACTCAAAGGCGGCTGCGCTTTCAAACAAAAACAGCCCGGGGCTCATCTTGCGCAAGGCTGCGTATTCGGCGCTTTCCTCCTGCATCGCACTGTCTTTTGGGATCTTCAGGTTAAAGTCGAGCACCCGCTCAAGCAAGGGCTTATTTGAAACAAGATGAAGAGCGTACGCGCGTTCCATGATGGTTCTCTGCGCCATTAGGAGTCTGTATCGCCGCGCTCAGGGCCGCCTTCGGATACTTTGTCATCAAAGCTTTTTTGCCTGCGCAACAAGGAAAACCCAAAAAATTTACAGGCGGCAAAGGCACCTGCCGCCGCCAGCAGAGCAAGGATGCCCGCGCCTGCCGCCCCCAATCCTATGCGCTCGGCCGTCGAAGGCCTGATGCGCGCAGGAGTGCGCACATCTTCTGCGTGCAGCTCGGTCATGACGGCCACGCGCTCGAAGGTCAGGCCCGGAACCGCCTTGGCGGCGATATCCTTGATCTCGGAGATCATCGAGGTGACGGGACTGCTTTCGTTGTGTCTTAAGAACACCGCCGCCGAAGGAGGCGTGGTCAGACCCGAGGACTTTTCATGCTGCACGAGCACCACATGCACCCTCGCATCCAGCACTCCGTCAATGCGGCTGAAAGTGTCGGACAATTCTTGGGCAATGGCATAAGCAAGTCTTGCCTGCTCCTCGGTCTGAGAGGCAATCATGCCCTGCCCGGAGAACACGCTGCCCAGCGAATCAAACTTCTCGCGAGGCAGCGAACGTTCGCTGACAATTTCCAGCGCCCGAATCACCTGATCGCGCGGCACCGCCACCGAGTACCCGTCGCCTGAGGCGACCTTTGAGGCATCTATACCCCGCTCAAGCAGGGTCACCCACATCTCGTTGGCATCGCGTTCGCTCAAATTGCTGTACAGCGTTTCTTCGCAAGCCGTCAGGCAAAAGACGCAGGCTATCAGAGCAACTGTTTGTTTTGACTTCATCATGCCCCGTTTTGTCAGCGGTTTTGGGAAACAATTTGTGCAGCCTGCATGGCAAGCTGACTTGCTGTCTTTGCGTCATCGGGGATCTGCAAGCAAAGCCTTTGAACCTCATCGGCATCCTTTTGCAGTGCCTTAGATAAAGCAAGGAGCGCGACAAAGTCATGGTCTTGAGGATCTTCTGCCATAAGAGATGAGAGCATCTCATCGCCTTTGGCAAAATCATCGACGACAATATGGCTTAACGCCAGTCCTGCTTTGGCGGCCCTCAAATCAGGCTTAAGCTCAAGCAAGGCCTCAAAGAGCTTGCGGGCTTGGCCGACCTTGCCTTTGAGGCAGCCTGCGTATCCCAGATTTAAAAACAAAGAAATTGCGCTTTTATCGATAAACTCCAAAGCCTGCCCTCCTTAAACCTTCTGGCTGATGGATTTGAGCGAATCAGACAAACTGCTGGTTATAGAAGAGGTCAGCTCCACTAAGGAATTGTACTGCCCCATCTCAAACTGCAGCTGAAGCATGGCCACCATTTGATCGTCGTCTTCCATCGTGGCGACCTCAGCCATTTTTTCCGTCAAAGAATCAGTTTTGCTGGACAGATTTTCAAGGCCGGTGTTGACCATGGCCGCAATGCCACCCATACTATCCATACGCACCTCCGTATTGTTGCGATGTTTAATTTACGAATTGAGAGCCTGCACGATGTCGGCGGCGCAATCTGCAGCCGTTAATGCTGCCTGCGCTTTGACAAAATCGTCAGGCGGCAAGCCTGCATCCATCTTGCGCTTTATATCCTGCCGCACGGTCTGCACAGCCTCCCCCACTTGCTTAAAATAATTTACCCCGTTTTCCTGATTCATCAAATCAAAAGGGGTTTGCTCATCTAAGTTCATAGCGCCGTTCTTCTCCTGCGTTGACTAAAACCAAATGATCAAGGGCGATTTCCTTGAGCAGCGAACCGCCCGGCAGCATCGCGCCTTCAAAATATTTCTCGCCGCTGCGCATGGTGACAAAACGCAAAGGGTGCAAGGTGACGGCCGTCACTGCCAATGGATCAAAGGCAGTGCGGGCATTGCCTGCATTCGTGCCCGTGCCGGCTCCGTATCCCCGAGCATTATCCGTGCCCGTGCCTGCTGCCTGTCCCTGAGCATTTCCCCCCAAGAGGCCTGCCAAAACATTATCGCCTGATCCTGCGCCGCCGCGGCCTTGGCCTCCTGCAAAAGCCCCGCCTTCGGCGTCTGCATCAGAGGCCGTCATGCTCACTGTATTGGCCCGATTGATGCGTGCCACCAATTGCGGCGTTGCAAATCTTTTATCCTTAAAGGACAGGGGACAGCCTGAGCGCCTGACTGCATCGCTTTGCAGTTTTTCAAGATTCAGGCTCTCTTCGTAAGTAAGTCTGCCCTCATAGAGCACGTCAAAATCGGCATAGTCAAACTCAAGCGGCAAACGATATTTTCCGCGCAAATCAACAAGAATTTGCGTTAGATCTTCTTGTATGCAAAATTGCGGACGGATGGGGGGCAGAGAGGTCATCCCCGCAAGAGAGTTTTCCATCAGATAGCGCAACACATACAAATCTTTGACATAACCGCGCAAAATAATCGCAGGATCTTCATCATCCAAGCTGTACTCGGCGCTGACCGTGGCTCCCTGCACGGCAAAAGAGCGCATTAATGCAGTAAGAGTGCTGTCATAAAGCGTCACATCAAAGACTGCCGGCATTTGAAGCTGCGGAAGATGGCTTACAAAGCGCTGCAAGGCCGCTTTGTCAGGCAGGGTGCCCGAAAACAGCACGGCTCCGTCTGCAATTTGGGCTTTGACGGCATCATACTGCCCCTGTTCAATGTAACTTTGCGCCAAGGAAAGCGAATGCCTCTCTTTGGCCCCTCTGCCGTACAAATATGAGCCTGCCACCAAAGATGAAAGCAGCATCAGCAATAAAAACAGTCCGCAAACGGCAAAAATCAAGCTGCCCCGCCCCGCAGGCACCGCCTGGACATCACTCTTTAAGGCAGCACCGTTCTCAGGGGTTTGCTCTGAGGAGGCAGGCGCAGACGCGCTTTTTTGCTCCTGCGAAGGCTCCTCCTGATCGCTTTTCTCTTCAACAAGGCTTGCAAGTCCCAGCGCTTTTAAATTGAGATCCTCAAAGCGCGTCTCTTCGTCAAACAAGGCAAGAGCGGCAAAACCCAAGGCTAAGATCTGTGCTTTGTCCCAGGGGACAGGCCCTCCTTGCAAAGGCTTGCCGTCCAAAAAAACGGCGCCTGAGATCTGCTCGCAAGCAAGGGTCAGATCATCTTTGACCGTAACCTTGACGGCGCAAGGCTCAGGCAGAGGATCGCAGACAATGAGCGTGCACTCGTCTGTCGAGCCCAAAAGATGTTCCCCTGGCGGCAGCGAAAGCTCGGCTCCGAGGTGAGGGCCTGCCAAAAATCTTAATCTGACAAGCTTGTCTTCCATCAAAGATCCTCCCTTGAAATAAGCTCAAGGTCGCTTGTGCCTGTCGTAAAGACAACGCTTGTCTCATTTGATGGTGCAATCTTAGCCTCAGGCAGCTGCGCGGCATCGGCCGCATCGTTTCCCGAACGCACCACGGCATTTGAGCTGCAGCCGCCTGATTCATCGCTCTTTTGGGCAATCGGACGGCGCATCTGATAATCAGATTGGGTGGGGGAGACGTTAAAGCGAGGATCATCCAAGCCTGAGGGCAAAGTCAGCTTGTCAAGATCCACAACCCTCGGGGTGATCAAAAGCAGTCTTTCGCGCACGGTGCCTTCTGCCTCGTCAGATCCGAACAGTCCGCCTATGAAACGCACATCTTTAAGCCCGGGCAATCCTGAATCGGACTCGGTGGCGCTTTGCTGATAGTAGCCGCCAAGCAGCAGAGACTGGCCTTGGCGCACCACCGCCTGCGTATTGATCTTGGTCTGATTGATGGGGGCGACGTACATCTCGCCGCTGTCGGTGATATAAGTGGTGGTATCGGCGTCATTGTCCTCATTGGACTGCAGCGAGATGACAAGCGAAATCAGAGGCTCTTGCGTGTCATCGCCTTCATCGATGATGTGGGGGGTGACGCGCAAAACGGTGCCCGATTCGACCTTAAACAGATCAGAGCTTTCATAGCCGCGCACGGGGATGTAACGCGTCGTGGTATTCTCAAGCGTGGCCTCAAGGTTATCTAAGGTCAGGATGGACGGCCTGCCCAAGGTGCGGGCCTTATTGTCCTCCTCCAAAGCCTCAACTTGGGCCATAAAAGCAGAATGATCGGTTTGGAAAATGGTGGAGAATACTCCTCCGCTGCCGCTGTTGGACACCGGAATCACGCCGTCCCAGGAGGGACTGCCGATGCCGCCGCCGACATTCCAATTGCCGTAATTGCGGCCTCCCTGCCAGTTAACGCCGAGACTGCGGGCAGCAGAGATGTCCAGATCGACGATGGCAGCATGCAGCTCGATGAGCCTGAGGGGCTGATCAAGCTCCTCTATCACCCTGCGGTAATAGGGCATGCGATAGCTGTAATCTTGAATAAGCACCGCATTAAGACGCGAATCGGCAATGATGTTGGGCGTAAAAACCTGCGCATCGGCTTTGCCTTGGTCTTCGCCGCCGCGGCCTTGAGGCTCAACCGATGCGGCAACGACCGCAGGTCCTGCCGCAAGGCCTTGGCCGCGCAGGCTTTGCTGGGCAGCTTGTTGCAAGGTTATGCTCAATGAACCTGCCCCTTCCGTGCCTCCTGTCACCATGGCCTTGAGGATGGAAGCGATGCCCGGCAGATTGACGGTGCGATCCATGCTGCTTATCTGCTGATCCTGCGCTTTGGCATGTTTGAGCTTGAATACCTCCATCACCACCCGGCGGCCGCTTTCGTTATCAAATTGCTGCGCCGCCGCCATCAGAGTGTCGACATAGATCTGAGGGCCCGTAAACAGCAGAACATCGTTCTCAAGCTGCGGCATAAGCGAGGGCGAAGCAATCTGAGATGATTTGAGCATTGAGAGCAATTGGCGCGCAGATAGGGAAACGGGGCGGAAGAGCACCCTCTTGTGCTCGTCTTCGTGATAAAAATACAATGTCTGCCCGCTCTGATAACTGCGCACGCTGTATGCCTGATTCATGGCCTGCAAAAAATCCTGCGGCGAAACGTTCTCAAAGCGTCCGCTTACCGCCCCCAAAAGAGCCCCTGAAACCTGAGCAGAATATCCGTAACTGCGGGCAAAGTCGGTCAACAGCGAGGAGAGCGGCTCTTGATCAGAGTAATGGCTGTAAGGACGATCAAACGATGCAGCCGCAACGCTTGCGCACCACAACAAACCGGCCAGCAAGGCAAGCAGGCGGGCTTTCATTTAAAGAAGAACTCCATAAAGACCAAGATTAAAGTCGGACAGAGCCCCCTGCATCCTGCTTGTATGACTGAGGTTATCCAACACATAATCGGCATCATCAAGAAAATATGCCAGCCGCTCCAATGCAGGCTCCGGGGCAAGATCCGCAGGCAGCACCAGCTCGGCTCGCAAAAATCCGTTGCGCGCGCACAAAGTGAAAGGATGATGCAGCCAGCACTGCGCGCAACATGCGCCTGCTTTGCGCAGCATGCTTTGCTCCTCCTTTTCATCTTCGGGCAATGCACGCAGATCGGCATATACATACAGTTCCTGCGGCACAAACACGGCAAAATGCAGCTTTAAGCGTTCAAGAGCCACCGCACAGGAGGCGGCGGCGCCGCTCTCCTGCGAAGGCCGGCCGTCCCATCCTGCTTGGGCACAGATACTGTGCATCAAATCGACAGCTGACATATCATATTCCAAAGTTTCTAAGCCAGAATATGTTTGGTGGTTTCGTTCATGCCCTGAACTATGGCAGTCATGCTGCTGATGGCGCTTTCAACCGTCTGGCGCAGACTGTCGTTAATCGAATCCACCTGATCTTTCAAGGCTTGCAGACGCTCCTTTCTTGCTTCGATCTCCTTGTTCTCGGCATCAATCATGGTCTGCTCGCTTTTGCCTATGCCCTCGGTCATGGTATTCAAACCCTTCATTATCGAGGTGAAGCCCTGCGTAAATTGTTCTGCGGCTTTGGCGGCCTGTTCGCTTGCTGCCTCGGATATCTTTGCCGATCCTGCAAACGAGCCCATGGCCGAAGTCAGTTCAAGCACGCCGCAGGCTATGGCAATGCCAAGCTGGATATCGGCCTGCTCTCTTAGGTTTTCGGCCTCATTTTCGAGGGTATCGGCTGCCGCCATGCCCGCTTCGTAAGAAATTTCGCGATTGTCCCTGATCATGTCGGAAGTTGCCTGCTGAATGACGGCCAAGACAAGGGCTCCGATGCTGGAACAGGCGCTCAGCGAGCCGCTGAGAGCTTTTTTGGTTATCTCAGTCTTGGTGCCCTCGTCTCCAAGAGTCGGTTGCTCGATGATATTCTCTTCATCAGACGAGGCTGCAGCAGGAACATAATCATCGCCCGAGCTGTTCATCAAAACTATTTTTTCGTCAGTTTGCTCGGATGCCTCCACGTTAAGTTTGTAACTGTCAGAAGTGCCGTAGAGGTTGGTGTAATCTGTTGTGATGGTAGACATAATTATTCTCCTTACGCGCTGACCGCGCCTCCTGTAACCACAGAGCTTAAGGTGGCATTGCTCTGTTCGATGATATCCATGACGCTCTCGGTCATATATTGGGCTTTCTCGATAATATCTTTAAGTTGCTCGTCATCAAGCTCGCCTGCCAGCTGAATGCGCTCCAAAATGGCCTGCAATTCTTTCATGTCAGCCTGCAGATTGGTGATCTGCGAACTTATCACGCCCGAGGCTATGGTAGCGGTGCCTGATGCCAGCGAAACCAAGCCCGAGCTTACAGAGGTTGCCGTCTTGGCTATCTGGGTTATCGATGAAGAAATCGCAGAAGAAGAGCTGGCACCTGCAGAGCAGATGGCACCTGCAACGCCGATGACGGCTGAAATGACGGTGCCCACAATCTTGGCAGCGGTCTCGTTGCCGCCGATTGCTTTGGCAAGCTCGCCCAATCCTGCGGATATCGATATTTCTCCGTCTGATGCCACCGAGGCAATCTGATCAACCGCGGCAAAGGTCAACAAAACCAGACCTGCGATCGCCACGGGATTGCAGCCTGTGGCAACCACGGCCACGGCGCCTGCGATCATGCCCAAGACGGCGCCGATAACCTGGAAAGCGCTCTTGATCTTGTCCCAAATGGACTGATTGTCTTTCTTCTCAATTTGCTCTTTGAGGTTATCAATAATCTCCTGATTGGCCTCGGCACGCTCCTGTCTGCGAGTTTCGATGGCGCTAAGACCGCTGTCGACTGCAGACTGACGTTCTTCGTAACCGAGCATGGACATAATGGCGTCCGTGGACAGCAGGCTTAAGTTGATGTAATTGGACGAAGAATACTTTGACGAAGGCGCAGCCAGTTCAACCGTCTCTTCGGCTATTTGCGCATACGCAGCCGAGCTTGCAGAGGGTACGGTTTGCGTGGTTGAAGAGCCTGTCTCCTCGGAAGCCTCCAGCAGCTGCTGTATGACGCTGTTGAGGGTTGCCGTATCAATCTTGTTGTTGTCAACGCTGTAACTCATATCAAGTCCTCCTATTTATTGTCGGGCGCATCTGCTCTCAAGGTCTCAAGCAGTTTGCTGCCCTTTTCCTTAAACTTATCATCCTCGGCCGCCTTATCTCCTGCCCGTCCCATGATGCTCATGCTCTCCAAAGCGGCCATTGCATCATCCTTTTTGCCGGCTCTGAGCAGGCACAGTGCGGCATAATACATGGGCTTGGGATCTTTGAGGCCGCTTAAAACGCAGCAGACCGAGTAGAACTGTGCGGCCTTGTCATAGTTGTGCAAACCCTGCTCGGAGGCTGCCAGACCCATGAAGTACTTTTGCTCGGTGCTGTCATACAGGCACAGGGCCTTGAATATGTTGCGAGCCTCGGTATAGCTTTCGGCGTTGTAGTACTTGTAGGCAAGCGCATACAAAACATCCATCTGATCGGGGGTTACGCCTGCAAGATCTGCAATGCTGTAGCCTTTGTTGAGCAGCGTCAGGGCTTCAAGCATCGAAACTTCCTGTTTGCTTTTAGGTTGTCTGGTATTTTCCATAAGATTTCTCCTTTTTGCCTAAATTCTTATGCGGTCGATGGGTTGCACTGCGATATCGGGCGTCAGCTCCTGATAATCGAGTACGGGGATATCGTAAAATTCGCTCTCAATCAGACGGCGCACATAGCGGCGTATGTCGATGGAGGTCACAATCACCAGCTTGTTGCGCCGCTTGTCTGCCGTGACGCGGTGCATCTCTTTGAGAAAAGCCGTGCTTGCATCAGGTGCCAAAGCCAAGAAGGCTCCTGCGGAGGTCTGGCGGATGGATTTGCGGATGGTTTCCTCGCAGGCAGGCTCGAGCAACACTGCAGGCAGCAGATTTTGTCCTGCGCAATATTTGTAGCTGATCTGGCGCTTGAGGGATGAGCGGATATACTCTCCGAGCATGACAATATCTTTTTCCTTGGGAGACCAGATCACGATGTTCTCGAGGATGGTGCGCAAATCGCGGATGGAAATTTGCTCTTGCACCAGCCTGCGAAACAGCTCGCCGATTTTTTGCAAAGGCAACAGCCTGGTCGCCTCATGGACAAGATCAGGCGAGCGCTCTTCCATTTTGTCAAGCAGGTACTTGGTCTCCTGCAATCCGACGAATTCGGAGGCGTGACGGGTGAGAATCATCGACAAATGCAGCGATATCACGCGCTCATGATCCAAATAGCGGCTGCCGATGGATTTGAGCTTGTTCTTGTCTTCGCTTTTAATCCACCATGATTTTTCAGAAGGCAAAAACGGCAAGCCCTCTTGCACATCTATGCCCAGCATTCTGACATTGTCGGGATCATCGCGCACCAACACATGGCCTGGCAGCAGTTTGCCAAAGCCCACCGGCACCTCGTCCAAATTAAGCGCGTATTCGTAAGGCTGCAAATTGGGGTTTTCGCGCAGGTTGACGCCCGGGAACGGCACGCCGAGGTCAAAATAGATGGTGCGCCGCAACAAGGCCAGCTCATCGTTGAGCAATTCATAGTCAAGCTCTTCTGACAGATTGGGCGACAGATCCAAAATCAAAGGAACCACCGGGGCAAAATCATCGCCGCTTTGCGATGCAGAAGCTTTGCGCGAGGCTGCAACGCTTGATTGCAAGGTCTTTTTGATTTCGACTTTGGGATCGGCCTTTTCCATAAGGCTTCCTGCGGCGATATAGCGCAATGCAAACCCCGTCCCGCCAAGCACAAAGGCCAGCGAAAAAAGCTGAATCTTGGGAAAGCCCGGGATCATGGCAAACATAAACACCAGCGCCGCGCCAATGAGCAAGGCTCGAGGCTGCGAGAAAATTTGAGAGCCTATCTGTTCGCCGACATTGTCCACCTCTCCGCCCGAGCGGGTTACCAGGATGCCTGCGGAGATGGCAATGAGCAATGAGGGGATCTGAGAGACCAGACCGTCGCCGATGGTCAAAATGCCGTAAAGCTGAAGCGACTGACCAACCGACAGGCCGCGCTGCGTGGCGCCGATGATCGTGCCTGCCACGACATTGACCGCGGCTATCAGCAAAGAGGCAATGGCATCGCCCTTTACAAACTTCATGGCCCCGTCCATCGCGCCGTACATCTGACTTTCCAAGGACACGTTGTCGCGGCGCTTTTGTGCCTCATCGGAGGTGATGGATCCTGCCCTGAGGTCTGCATCGATGGACATCTGTTTGCCGGGCATCGCATCGAGGGAGAACCTTGCGCCTACCTCCGAGACGCGCTCGGCGCCTTTGGCAATTACCAAAAACTGCACAACGGCAATAATAATGAAAACTACCGCTCCGACCACGAAATTTCCGCCCACGGCAAAGCGTCCGAAAGTAAAGATGATCTCGCCTGCGTCTGCATTGAGCAAAATCAGACGGGTGGTGGCGATGCTCAGGGCGACCCTGTAGAGGGTGGTAAACAACAGCAACGTCGGAAATGATGAAAAAGCCAGCACGCTCGGCGTGTACATGGTCATCATCAAAATAACAAACGAAATGGTGAAATTGACGGAAATAAGGAGGTCCACCACAAATGTCGGCAGAGGGATCACCATCAGCCCTATCACGGCCACGACCAGGCCGACTAACATGAAGTCGGCATGTTTGGTCACCAGGCCAAAACTAAAACGTGCATTTTGAATCAAATTCACGATTCAAAGTCCTCGGACATTTGTTGCATAAGCTCGCTTGCTTCCTTGGTGCGCCCCAGTTTTTGCAGCGCCCGGGCGCGCACCAGCTTCAAAGCGTAAGCCTGATTTTTATCCGACGGGATATTCTCGGGGTCATCCGTCAGGCTTTCAACCTTGGCAAAATCGCCTTTGGCATCAGAGCACAATACCAAAAAATGACGCGCCCACGCCTCTTGCGGGGCTGCGGCCAAAAGGGCCCGCGCCGTGCGTGCGGCAGAATCGAGTTTCCCTGTCCGGTAGAAAAAATAAGCCAAAACCTTAAGGGAGGTGATCTCATCTGTCGTCAAAGCACTCATCATCAGCCCTCAACCATCATCCCAAGGTACGCTTGAAGCAGCTGCCGGTTTTCGGCAAGAGGCTGCAAATCTTCGCGCAAAAACCGCCTCACATCGGCATCCTTGATCGATGAGAGCTTCTCTGCTGCCCGGAGCAAAAGATTATTGAACACCCCCGGGCTTAACAATTCGTCAGAAGACACCTTGGGCTGAAAAGCAAAAGCCACCGCACGCGAAAAGCCGTCGGCGGCCAGCGCTTCTTGGTAGGCTGCAGCTTCGGTGAGACTCTCGGCCCTGCCTGCCTGGTTAAACGCCTCGGCGCCTGGCAAATGAACGCTTTGTGCCTGAGGAAGTATGTCAGAGATGCCTAATTTGGTGCTTAATAATTCAACTGCCATGGTTTTCTCCCTAAGCTTGCGCAAGCTTATTCGTCATATTGGGCAAGCAGTGCCAGCACTGCGTTGACCGCATCGCTGCCCGTTGCGTCAGCGGGCAGTTCGTGCATCAGATAAAGTTTGTCCTTGGCAAATCCGACTGCAAAATCCAATTTGCGTCCTTTGTGCAAATATGAGCACGAACAAAAAGCCTTTTTTAAGGCTGCATCATCATATTCAGGAAGCGGCGCGCTCAGTACCAGACACAATCTGCCCAAGGCCGAGTACTGCATGGTAAAGTGTACCCTTCCGTCGAGGGTAAAAGCAAAAGGCTTGTCTTTTGAAAGTTCTATGGAGGGCAGTCCCAGTCTGCCCGAGAAATCTGCCAAATCGCGCTCTGTCATGGATTGCCTCCCGATTCGAGCCACGCATCCTCTGCATCGATGAGCTCGTCCACGTGTTTTTGCACGCCGTCAAGAAGGTGGTTTCTCCCTTCGAGGCTGTCAAAGACTTCTATGGGCAGAGTGCGCACCAGTTTAAGGATCTCCTGCCCCACGAGCACGGCCTGCTCGGGATCTTTGGGCTTCACATCCGATGAGTAAAGGGCATGCACCTGCATGGTGGTGACAAAGCGGGACTTTGAAAGTTCAAGCATGCGATGCAGCATGTCAGCCCCCGTAAGGTTGCCGGTTTTCAAACTGTGCACCGATGAGAGTCTGTCCACCAGGTTTTCAGTTTGACCTATCGAACTGTACAAAATGCGCGTCTTGGTCAGATAACCTGCCAAATTATTGAGCAGTTCTGTATCGCGGGACGGTTCTGCTGCGGACAAATCGGCGGCCAAAGCCTTAAACATGGCATCCATGCCTGCCCCGATTGAAGACTTGCCGAATTTTTGTTCGATAAAAGCGAGGATCTGCTCAGGATCGGTGCTCTGCGCGGCAAGCTCGGCATAACTTTCGCTGATGGCAAGAGGATGGGCAAATGTTTCATCCTCGATGGCGCCAAGCGAATTGAGCACCGCATCGATGTCGCTTTTATTTTGTGCATACAGCTTTGCGGCAGCATCGGTCAGCTTCTGTTTAAACTCAGGAAAGTCTTCTTCGTCGGCAGCATTCAGCAGCAGAGCATACCATGAAGCACAGTGACCGCCCGATTGCCTCAGAGCAGACAGAATGACATCGGCATCGGCATCGCCCTGTTTGAACCTTTGAAGCATTGCGCGCAAGGCATTGCCCTTGGCTTCATCAGACTGCATTACAGTTTCCAAAGCCTTTTTGATGCGGCGCAAATTCTCTTCGCTCAGAGCCTCGCTTGACTTTTGTTTGCGATCGGCAAGCTTGGTGGCCCTGCTGTTGTCCCGAGAAAAGGTAAGTTCCTCGGCGCTGTCCGTAAGATCGGCAAGAGGATCGTCCACCTCTACGACCATGTTCTGCAGCTGACCCGTAACCTTGGAGGCGTTATTGTCAAAGCCTGCCCGGCCGGTCTGAAGGTCAGTCAGGGTGCTTACCGATGCGATGCTCATATATCAAAACTCCCGCCTTTAGATCATTACCCGGCTTTTTGCATGCGGGCGGGAGCCGTTGGCCGATGCCATGCTGTTGCGCATGGCGGCAAGACGCTCGGCGCGGGCACGGCCTTCTGCTTGTGCTTTTTCTTTTGCCTGTGCCATCAGGCTCTGAGCCTGCGCCGATGCAGGGCCGGTTTTATCAAGCTGTCCTGCCTTTTCAAGAGCGGCCTGACCCTCTTGCAGCCGAGCGTCAAGCTCATTTATTTCTTTCATGACGCCATCGATAAAACGGTCAACGGTTTCATTGTCCAACATGGTTTTTGATCTCCTAAAGTTTTAAAGTTTTACCCTGCAGAGCTTATCATCAGCCGCCGCGTGCCACCAGCGCCAAGGTCTCGTTGGCGTCGGCAATGGCGCTTGAGGCGCCTTGGGTATACGAATTGTATTGGCCCATGTAATCTTCAATAAACACCATTTCTGTCTGAATATCAGACGACAGCTCTTCTTGCGCCGCCTCAA
>CAZYXT010000005.1:0-7203 GCA_964651505.1 uncultured Enterobacterales bacterium | reverse complement strand
CTTGGGTATACGAATTGTATTGGCCCATGTAATCTTCGATAAACACCATTTCTGTTTGAATATCCGACGACAGTTCTTCTTGCGCAGCCTCAAGAGAGGCAATGATGAGATCAATATCGTCCGAATCGACTTTTGATGTCTTGTATTCGATGCCGTACTCGGCACAGATTTCGCTGCAAACCTCCGTATATGTGGTCAAATAGTCGCCGCTAAGGTTATCGTCATCGTCATCTAGCGAAGCCTTGCAGTTGCGCAGTTTAGTAATGGCTTCTGTGATATCGGCCGATTTGGACTGGCTTTCTCGAATTCCCTCAATTTTTTCCAATGCTTTGTCTTTATTGTTTTGTGCCAGCTCCATCTGCAACATTGCATAGATGAACTGTACGCTGTAGCCTGCGGTATCCGAACTGATGCTCGAAAGGGTGCTTGAATTAACGCTGCTTACCGACATTTTTTTATCTCCTAAAAATAAATAGCAGATCACTTAAATGGCAGATCACTGCTCTTGTGAAAATGATTTTGCCTTTTGCCTGCAACAACCGGGACTCAAAGTCTGACGGCACCGCGGTGCAGCCTGCGGCATCCCGGGTTGATGCCCCAAAGGGCAAATTTTTAACAGGAGCTTCCTGCATAAACCGGGTGCATTTTCTCCTGACAATTAATTGTTTTTGACCTCAATCAGTCAAAACACAGCTTTACTTTAGAGGCAGGCGGCAATTAACGCAACAGGGGTCGGGCAAAAATGTGAAGTCCCGCGGCATTAACAAAAATATTTTGTTCCCCAAAGCGCCAAAATCCATGCTTTGCACGCCATGCAGGCATATAAGCCTGCCCTAAGATATGCCAATGCCAAAAAATAAGCAAGTTTAAATCCTGCCCCAAGGCCCAAAGATCTTCAAATTACTGTGATGCGCTCAATCCCGGGCGTTTAATCGTTTGAAACACCTGATCAATTGACATCAGCACCTCAAAATCAGGCTTCCATTCGATAAGCCTGGCCGTCTCCAAATTAAGATTGAGAGCCAAGGGTGCATGGTAGTACTGCGAGATCTCCTCGGGCTTTTTGCCCTGACAAATGGCCTCGGCCACGCGGGCTTCAAAAATTCCCGAGTCGCGCAAATCCATGTCGGCCAGCGACAAAAGAGCCCCCATCTCCACTTCCGTTCCGCCACCCTGCGAGAAAGTGGGGATCTGCCTGTCCAAGAGCGGCTTTAACTGCGAGTACAGATCGTCTTGTGATGTGCCGTTGCCCAAGCTTAAATAGACGGCATCGCTCTTTGTAGAAAGTTCTTCGATGCATTTGCTGTAGGCCGCCTGCGCCGTCTTCTCGTCGCCGCCGATGATGGGCCCCTGACACCGCACCAGCTCAAAGCCAAGTTCCCGTGCCGTTTCCTCCACCGCAGGCAAAGACTGTCCTGCCCAGTTGCCGGGATCGGCATCCACCATGATGCCAAGCTTTTTAAACTTAAAGATGCGGTGGAACATGGTCAGCTCATTCTTGGTGCGGCCAAACTCCTTTTGCACATGAACATTGGGCTTGTTCGAAAACTCGCCCGGGGCGATGATGCCCGAGCTTTCAGGATCCGACGGAGTCATCACCATGACAGGCACGCCCAAAGAAGAGTCTGCAAAATTGCGCCCGCCCAGGGTGCCGAGGGCCATAATCAAATCCACATCCTGCTTTTCTTGCAGCCTGTCTCTTAATGCCTGCGCCTGACTTTCAATGCCCTGAGGATCCCAGCGGCCGTCATAAAAGCCGTCCTGCAAAAACTCTATGCACCCGCCTGCCGTGCCTGCGGCAAATTTGACGTAATTTTCATTTTCATCAAGGCGCAGCGAAGGGAGCAGAGGCATATCCGATTTTAAATACCCATCCTCCTGCAAAGCACGGGCGGTCTGAACCAAGACCTTGCGAAAATCAATATAAGGCCCGGGCTGATACACGGCCACCTTCAGATTGCAGCGGTGCGGACATCCTGATGAAGTTTGCTCGGCATGAGACGGCATCAGCGTCAAAGCGCACATCAGGCTTGAGGCCAATAAAAATTGCAGGGCCGTGTTTTTGCTCATTGTAAATGCTCCGTTCTGCCACTTAAGTCCACTTGCCGATTATACAAAAAAGCCTCAAGCCCGTGCAGGTCTCAAGAAGGCAGGGATTAAAGTTGCGCAATCTTAAATCAGAGAGGATGCAGCCAAGGGCTTTTGCTCTTAAAGCCCAAAGAGCACCTTGCGGCATGCTTTAAAATAATGACGGGATTTTGAGGGAGACAGCAAAGGAGAGCGGACTTGCCCGCTCTCCTTTGAGGCAGGCTTAAAAAATTACTTCAAAGCCTCAGCCACAGATACGGCGATGGCTACAGTGGCACCAACCATGGGGTTGTTGCCCATGCCCAAAAAGCCCATCATCTCAACGTGAGCAGGAACCGAAGAGGAGCCTGCAAACTGGGCATCAGAGTGCATGCGGCCCATGGTATCGGTCATGCCGTAGGAGGCGGGGCCTGCTGCCATGTTGTCAGGGTGCAGGGTGCGGCCGGTGCCGCCGCCTGAGGCTACGGAGAAGTACTTCTTGCCAAGCTCGGTGCACTCTTTCTTGTAAGTGCCGGCAACCGGGTGCTGGAAGCGGGTGGGGTTGGTGGAGTTGCCGGTGATGGACACATCCACGCCCTCTTTGTGCATGATGGCAACGCCTTCGCGCACATCATCGGCGCCATAGCAGCGCACGGCAGCGCGCTCGCCTTTGGAGTAAGGGATCTCTTTTACGATGTTGAGCCCGCCTGAGGCATAATCAAACTGAGTCTGCACATAGGTAAAGCCGTTGATGCGGGAGATGATCTGAGCGGCATCCTTGCCCAAGCCGTTTAAGATGACGCGCAAAGGAACCTTGCGGGCCTTGTTGGCATTGCGAACGATGCCGATGGCGCCTTCGGCGGCGGCAAAGGACTCGTGGCCTGCAAGGAAGGCAAAGCACTTGGTCTCGTCGCGAAGCAGCATGGCGCCGAGGTTGCCGTGGCCGAGGCCGACCTTGCGGTCTTCGGCAACGGAGCCCGGGATGCAGAAAGCCTGCAGGCCGATGCCGATGGCTTCGGCAGCCTCGGCGGCGGTCTTGACGCCCTTCTTGATGGCAATGGCGGCACCTGCCACGTAAGCCCAGCAGGCATTCTCAAAGGCAATCGGCTGAATCTCGCGAACCTTCTCGTAAGGATTGATGCCCTTTTCCTGACAAATCTTCATGGCCTCTTCCAGAGAGGAGATGCCGTATTGGTTTAAGGCAGCGTTTACTTTGTCAATGCGACGCTCATAGCTTTCAAATAATGCCATTTTTCGGTACACCTCTCTTCTTATTCGTGCCTGGGGTCAATGTACTTGGCAGCATCATTGAACTGGCCGTACTGACCGCGGGCCTTGGCAATGGCTTCGCTGCCCTTCATCTCGGGATTGGCCTTCAAGGCGTCAATCAGCTTGCCGAGGTTGACGAACTCGTAGCCTACAATCTCGTTGTTCTCGTTCAGAGCCAGACGGGTTACGTAGCCTTCGGTCATCTCCAGGTAACGGGCGCCCTTGGCCTTGGTGCCGAACATGGTGCCGACCTGGCTTCTCAAATTCTTGCCCAGATCTTCCAAGGAAGCGCCGATGGGGAGGCCGCCTTCGGAGAAAGCGGTTTGGGTGCGGCCGTAAACGATTTGCAAGAACAGCTCGCGCATGGCGGTGTTGATGGCGTCGCAAACCAAATCGGTGTTAAGGGCCTCAAGCAGGGTCTTGCCGGGCAGGATCTCGGAGGCCATGGCTGCCGAGTGGGTCATGCCGGTGCAGCCGAGGGTCTCGACCAAGGCCTCTTCGATGATGCCGTCCTTGACGTTCAAGGTCAGCTTGCAGGCGCCCTGTTGGGGAGCACACCAGCCCACGCCGTGAGTAAGGCCGCTGATGTCCTTAATTTCCTTAGCCTGAACCCACTTGCCCTCTTCGGGGATGGGAGCGGGACCGTGATATGCCCCCTTGGTGACAGGGCACATATTCTCTACTTCTTTTGAATAGATCATTGGTGGTACCTAATTTTTTAATTTTTGAATTTTTCTTGCTCTGTGCTTGCGCCTTCTTAAAGATAGGACTTCAAACAAGGGGATTATAATACGACTTGGCTGAAATTGGCACAAACCGCGCTCAAAAAGCCCGATGCAAAGCAATCTTTTGCAAAGAGTGTGAAGATGGCAAAAGCTTAGGCTTACCCCTTGCAAAAAGCTTAAAAGGCAAAAGCGCCAAGAGCGCCGCAGGAGCCTGCCCGGGATAAAAGCCGGGGATAAAGAGGATAAAAGCTCTCCTTTCTAAGCTACGATATCGCCTTGGTTGTCAAAAAGCTCTTTGGCCTTTTGATCAAGCGAGCGCTTTAAGGTGGGATCGATTTTGAGCAAAGAGGACAGTTCCTCAAGATACCACTCCTCCATGAAGTGGGTGCCGCAATGCAGGATGGCCGAGGATAAGGAGTACACATCGATGGCCTCCTCGCGATACTGCACATGCGAGATGAGGTGCCCAAGATCGATGGGCCCGGTCAGGAGGGCGTCGACCATGCCGCGGGCATCTTCGTGCGAAAAAACGGCTTTGTAAACCCTCAGCATGGATTCGCGCTCGTCCCGGTCTAT
Source organism: uncultured Enterobacterales bacterium (assembly GCA_964651505.1). GTDB lineage: Bacteria > Pseudomonadota > Gammaproteobacteria > Enterobacterales > Succinivibrionaceae > Avisuccinivibrio_A. The sequence goes on along the minus strand of CAZYXT010000005.1, from coordinate 2,566 downwards.
CTTGGCATCGGCGCGGCTTGCAAAAATCATGGTCTCAATCAGCAGCAAGGCCGTATCCTGATAGATCTCGTCGTCCACGTAAAAGCCGTTGCTCACCTTAGCGGGAGTCTTGAGCGAATAAACATAAGCGCTGCGCCTTTTGAGCCACTTTTCGAAGATATCGAAGGCATAAGAAACGATTTTGCGGCTGCACGGATCGTCAATGGAATCTAAGATCTGCACATCCTGGTAAAAGGCAAAACGAGAAGTGCGCGGCTTTCTCGGATACAAAGATGGCATGACGCCTTTGAAAACCATGTCCTCAAAGGGCTCCGGAAAGGCGTACCTAGCGGCGGTAGGGCAGCTTAAAGCCATAGCAATCCTTTTTCTTATTCTTCTATGTGTCTGCAAAGCGGTGGGGATTATGGCCGTCCCCTTGTTTTTCTTCAAGGCTTTGACCTTGAAAGTTTTATGCAGTTCACTGTTTTTTGAAAATCACCAAAAAAACAGGCCTGCGCCCCGGGTGTGAAATTGATTGGATTTACTCACGCCAACTTTTATTATATGCGGTTATTTTAACCTACTTCCCTTAATTTAATCTTAGGTATCACGATCTGCTGATACCCAACCGATCTGTTCTGATATGCCTTTAATGGCTGTATTTCCCGATTCCTAGCGGTTTTATGCCGTATTGAGCTTGAGCCTTCGGCCTGTTTATGATACCATTGAATTATAAATAATTAATTGGGTATCGCATCATGATCTACACAGATATTTCGCTGCCCCTGCCAAACGAGGCCCGTTATGAACTGCAGCCTGCAAAGGGTGGTGCCGTCTATGTAAAATATCGGGTTAAGAGTTACCGGGAGCAGGGTAAACTCAAACATGATCGAGAGCTTATAGGCAGACTCATAACCGCGGGCGCCGATGAGGGGCTTGAAGGCAAATATTTTCATCCCAACACCAAGTACTTTGCCATATTTGGAAAGCCGCTGCCGACTGGAGGTGCAGTGAGCAAGCCGGGCAGACCTCGCAAAAAGACAAATCTGCAGCCTCAGCGCAAAGAAGGAGACAGAGCCGCCTTCGGTCTTACCCTTGCCTGCCATGCCGTTGCAAGAGAGCTGCACCTGTCAGAGCTGCTGGAACAGAGCTTCGGACGCTCCATGTCCAATAAAATCATGGCAGCCGCTTCCTTCTTCGCCGCCGGCGCTCCGGGCGGACTGAGCCACATCGATGAATTCACCAAAAACCATATGTGCTTTACCGATTGCGTCCTTACATCGCAAAACTTAAGCGAGCTTTACCGCTCCTTGCTGCCATATGATTGCAATGAGTTTTTTCGCCGTTGGATCAAACTGTGCTGCGCAGACGATTATATCTGCTACGACGTCACCTCCATTTCCAATTATTCAAGCTCCATCCCCTCGGTGGCCTATGGCTACAACCGAGACAAAGAGCAGCTGCCCCAAATCAATGTGGGCATGTTTTGCACCATCAAACGGGAGCTGCCCGTGTTCTTCAGTTGGTATAACGGCTCCATCAATGACTTTACCAACCTGCCATACGTGCTTGAGCAGGCCGAAAATGCCGGACTTGATTTGAGCAACCCTCTGACGCTGGTCATGGACGGAGGTTTTGCCGTGACCGATACGCTGGAAGATGCTTGGCAGCACGGCTGCCAATTCATCGTGGGTGCGCCCTTGTCTTTTTGCGAAACAGTCAGGGAGAGAATGCTCGCCTGGCGCCGCATGCCGCTCGCCTCAGATCAGGGTTTTATTATTCTTCCCGATGAAACGATACGCTACAAGGCAGAGCCCTTCAGGATAGGACGGGTCAACACCAGGCTGATGATGTTCAAATCGCCCAAAACCGCAGCAGCCGATGAAGTGAATCTTGCCTCAAGGGTCAGTCAGGCGGCCGAAGAACTCAGGCAGGCCAAGAGCTTGTCTGACTATAAGCTTAAGCGCTGCAGCGAGTTTTATGAGGTAGAGAAGTCCGATAGCGGGGGATATGCGTTCAATCTAAAAGAGCGCAAGTACAGCGAGCTTTTAGAATTAAACGGGTGTTTTGCGCTCTTTTGCACAAGAGACGATCTGCAGCCTGAGGAGGCGCTGAAGATCTACAGGGCCAAAGACTGCGTGGAAAAGGCCTTTGCTGCGCTCAAAAACGACATCTTGGACGAAAGGCTTGAAGTTAAAAGGCAAGAAAGCATTAACGGCAAGCTGTTCTTGGCCTTCATAGGCATGATCTTGCGCAAAAGCCTGCACAACAAACTCAAAAGCGCGCTCATCAAAAGCCGCATAGGCCTGGACAGCGCCATCCGGAGCCTCGAGGAGATCGCCTGCACCCAAAAGGATAACCAATGGTTTTTAACATCAGCATTAACCAAGCGCCATAAGATGCTGGTCAAGGAGCTCAATCTGCCTATCCATTTCTTAGAGCCCGCAAGCAAGTCGCGATAAGGCAGTAAACTTGAACCGGCCGATGTGTGCCCAATCCCTCTGAATCTTTAAAAATTCGGCACAGAGGGATCGAGGCCGCATGCGCTCTGTAAAACGATACCCTATATTATTTTCGGGGAAGTAGG
>CAZYXT010000004.1:30217-41448 GCA_964651505.1 uncultured Enterobacterales bacterium | reverse complement strand
AAACCGCTGCGCGTTTCCCGCAGGCGGAGCGGGGAGCCGTTTTGGCGCGCCCGGGCAGGGCCCGTCCGGGTGTTCAAATTGCAATCATGGTGCAAAAGAGAAAAGGTGTTCAATTTGTAATTATCCATCTGTTCAAAAAACAAGACTGAGACAATCTCCCGGCAAGTCGGAGGATGTTGTCGGCAAACGAAGGTTGAGGATGCGCTGTCAGGCTTGGTCAAAGACCCGGGAGGGCCAATCAGGTTTAGCCTGCCCGGGCCGCACGCTTAGGTGCGGCTTTGAGATCTATTTCTTTGCGCTCTTTGCGGTGAGGGCTTTTTTGCTGAAGAACCAGCTGTTTTTCATGTTCTTCTTGAGCTTGCCTTCCTTGAAGAGCGGATTTAACAGGGCAACCAGGCGGCGCAAAGACTGATTGATATTATTGATCTTGGCGGCCTCTTGGCAGCGCTCGGTCCAATCCTCGTTTAACAGGCGCTCTAAGGCCTGTACCCAAGGCTCAATCTCCTCGTCGGTGGGAATGCGGGTATAGTCCTTGACAGTCTTAGGCGGCGGTTCAACGGCAATGCCTGCTCCTGCCATGGCCTCGGCCAATCCGCCGTTTTGCGAGCAGAGCACCGGGATATTGTTAAAGGTGGCTTCGGTGGCTACCCGGCCCCAGCTTTCATGCCACAAGGAGGGTACGACCACAACCTTGGAGACGGCATAGATCTGCCTTACATCGTTGGTGTGCTCGGCGGTGCTGATGTTGGCAAGCCCTCTTGCGATCCGGTGCTCGCTTTGGGACTCTTCTATCACCACGGTGCCTTCGGGATTATCTTGAGCACCCTCTATCAAAGGCGTGCCGTCATCATAGTGCAGAGCCTTTAAACTGTTCTCGTAACTGCCTGCGCTTTTGACCACCAAAAACTTAAGCTCGGGGTGGCGCTCTGCGCAAACCTGCGCCAGCTTGACAAATATGGCCAGCCCCTTGTGCAGCCCCGGGTTAATCAGGGTGATGTATTGGGGATTGCGCTCTTGGGCGACAACCTTGGAGGCATCGATGAAATTGCCCACGGCCTTGACGTTGATCCCGTCGCGCTCTTTGTACAATTTGGCAGTGGCCTGAGAGGTGGTAAACACCAGATCGCAGTCTGAAAAGCCGAATTGATGGTGGGATCCGTTGCACAAGGCATAGACCACGCGGATCCCTCGGCTTTTGATCTCGCGGCGCATGGCAGCGCAAAAGAGATCTCCGCCATAGCCCATGGCCACGTCAGGCTCAAATTGGGCCAGCACCTGCACCAGCAAGATCATCATGTCGTCGCCTTCGCGGCGCGAGAAATTGAACTCGTCGTGATTGCGGGTTTTGAGCACGATGTACTCGATGCCGTTTTCATTGAAGGCGTAGTGGTTCTTTTTTAAAGCCTCGGACGGCAGCATGGTTTCCAGACGAGAAAAAAAGTTCATCCCCCTCGGATCATCGCAAACAGTCGCAGTCAGGACTTTGACTTCCACGCCGGCCCTGGCCAAGAGCTCGAGCATCAGACGGCAGCGAATGGCAGCGCCGTTGGTGGTGTCGTGCAGGTGCAGCAACGACACCCACAGCAGTTTGGGTTTAACCTGCATGGCGGCCTCCTTGCAAATCAAAGGATCCGCCTGGGATGGAAGAGAATATTAGACGGTTAACAACAATCGCATATATATATATATACTTATTATTTATCGAATTTAAAATACGTCTATAATGTAGACTTATGTTATTCATAGTTTGCCGGTGCCTTGAATTTAAAAACTCCCAAAAACTTGTTTAGCCTTAAGATCTTAGAGTGCACCGTTTCAGGCGTCAAGTGCGCGCTCACCTTAAATCTCAAAGCGCCGGCAGGCCTTTTGGGTTGTGTTTTAAGGTGCTGTCAAAAAAGACCCTTGGCACAAAATGAATTATGCGGGGGCCAAAAACAATATGGCAACGCCAAATAGCTTAAGAACAAGGGCTTGCCAAGGAGGGGTGCTTTTTTGCCTTGGGCAAAATTGCCAATTTTAAGATCATCTTTGTCTTTCAGAGCGTAACCTTTTCAAACTTGGCGTGCCGTTGACGGCATACAGAGCAAGCGTGTGGCGTCCAGGTTGTAAAAGGCGGCGGCAAAGGCGTGAAGAGCGTCATCTTAAAAGATCTCTTCTGAGGATTGGCCGATGATCATTGCAATTTTGCAAGAGTGACATGTCAAAGAAGCGCTGAAGCCTGATGGAAGCGAATGGCATCTTTCCTTGGAGACGAAAGAAGGTATATCGACATGGGCAAGATCCGGTACTGCGCATCATGCCTTGAAGCTTGGAGGTAATGATATGCTGCTCATAATTTACCCTGCTGTTTGCTGCATGTGATGTCAAAAGAACCTATGAACGCCAAGCTTAAAGTTCTTGCAATGCTGATGTGAACTTATTTTGGTTTCACATAGAGTTAATGCAAGTTATTTGCATTGTGCAAACAACTTTTGCAAATAAAAAGTGATCAAAGAAATCATGCATTAAAATCAGGCCTGTCCTGATGCTTTTTATAGCAAACACATCAAATTCCAAGATGGGGCGGGAAAACGGCGGGTGATCCTTTCGGCTTTTTAATTTGCAAGGTTGCAAAAACTGACAGTTCAGGCCCCAATACTGCCAAGTTCGTCACAGTATTGAACTTGGATTGAGTTTTGGGGCGTGCAAATAATTGCAAATACATGCAATATAATGCATGATAAGTGCAAAAATATAGGGTATGGCAAGGAGTATGATATGAGCAGCATAGTCAGCATTGCAGAGGCTCTGGGGATCTCGGCTTCCACCGTGTCGCGGGCTTTGAAGCGCCCCGATAAAGTGGCAGCCAAAACCCGCAACCTGATCTTGGATGAGGCCAAAAAACAGGGCTATCTTTCAGACGGCGCAGTGGTGCCCAGGCATGAGCGCGTCTCCCGCTCGCGCCTGATTGGAATTTTGGTGGCCGATTTGTCCAACAGCTTTTCCAATGCCATCGTCAGCGCCGTGCAGGATGTGGCCTATGCCCATGAATATTCCACGGTGGTAGGGTGCACCTACGAACACTCCTCGCTTGAAACCAAGATCTTAAAGCAGTGGCAGGAGCTTTGTTTGAGCGGCCTTATCATCATGCCCACCCAGAATTTTGCCAACAACAAAGAGCTGCTGGGGCAGGTGCCGTTTGTCACGGTCGACCGCGACGTAAAGGGCGTGCAGTGCGACAAGTTCCTCGATGACAATCAATACGGCATGGAAAGCGCCATTGACCATTTGATGAAGCTTGGGCACGAAAAGATTGCCGTGTTCTCAGGTTCAAGGGCCGTCTACACCTTTTTGGAGCGCAGCCGCGCGGCGCTTGATTATTGTCCGCAGTGCGAGCTTATTGACATCAATGCCCTCTCTTACGAAGAGCTCTACATGGGAGCCTTCGAGCAGCTGAACATCCTTTTTATGCGCGACGAAAAGTACCGGCCCACCGCGGTGATCGCCGAGAATAATGCCCTGGCGGCAGGGTGTCTGTATGCTGCCAATCTGCGCGGCATCAGGATGCCCTCGCAATTGTCTCTGGCAGCCTTCGGCGACAGTCATTGGATGCGTTTTTATCCCGTGCCGGTCACCGCCATGCGCCAAAATGTGGAGCAGATGGGGGCCAACGCCGCCTACAGGCTTTTGCAGCGCATCAAGGGCGATGCCTCTCCTTTTGTCACCGAGCTGTTAAAGCCCATGCTGATGGTCAGAAACTCCACCGGCACGGCGGCATCATCGCAACAGGGCGCATCTTCTGCGGCAGGTTAAAGAAAGTCATCAAGGGCAAGCTGCAAATTAATTTGTGAGTTTGAGCACATGAGATGGATCTTGGGCTTAATTAAAGATCTGATGTCGCGATAACATAACATGTACTTACAGATTGGCAGCGAGCTTCTTTTTGCTGTCAAGGGCATATTCAGCCAAGAGCAGCGCTTAAGGAGAAGACAGATGCGCCTTGAAATTGAAGACTTGGACGATATCTTCGGCCGCCCCCTCAAAGAGATTGTGTTGTTCGGTTTGAGGGTCAAAGATTTGCAGCATGCAGGCATTCACATTGCAGATCTGGTGGATGCACAATTTACCAAAGAACACTTTCAAATGCTGGGAGCCTCCCCATATACCCTCTTTCGCAAAGCACACCTTAGAAGGCCTGAGCTTGAGGCTTTAGGCTATAGCGTCGATGACATCGTCGATTGCGAGCTTAACCGCGAAAGCTTTACCGAGATGGGCTATTGTCTCAAAGATCTCATTGACGCAGGATACAAAAAAGATGTGATCTTGGATATGGGCTTTACCCTCGATGATCTGAGGCTGGCAGGCGCAGGGCTGACCCGCGACGATTTGACGGAGATGGACGTCACCTTGCCCGAGCTTATTGAGGCAGGCTGGCTTAAAGAGGATTTTGACCATTTCGGCATCACGGTGGTCGACTTTTTGGATCAGCTTTTTGAATTGCAAAGTCTCCTTGAAATGGGATACACCATTCATGATCTTATTGCATCGGGCGTCACCAGACAGCAAGTCGAGCAAATGGGCTATACCATCGAGAGGCTGGTCAAAGAGGGCTGCACCAAGGCTGACTTTGACGATCTGGGCATTGACTCAGGCGAGATCTTGGAGCACACCGCACTGAGCGCACAAGAGTTGTCAAAACTTGGATATCCTCAAGAAACTCAATGAGGTTATCCTCAAAAGCCGGCCTGACGCCGGCTTTTATCATCAATCCTCGGCAGAGGCAAAGGTGTGCTTTGCCTTTGAGGCGGCAAGCAAAACGCTCTGCAAGGCAGATAACGCAGAAAACAGGGGGCTTAAAAAAGAATAAACCCCTGATGACAGGGGCCCATGAAAAACAAACAAACATAAGGAGTGATTCATATTATACACAAATCTGTGATCAATGCTACATTTTTTGAAAAATTTTTAAAATTTTTATCAAGAATTGGTTTTTGATCACTAAACGTTTTCATGTATAAGAGCAGATCAGGCAAGCAAAAGCCTGCCAAGTCAAGACCGGGTCTTGAGATTTTGCATTTGAAAAGCTGCACAAAACCTTAACCTTAGAACTGTTGTCCCCGGTATGAGAGTTGATGTTGCAGGGGATGTCTCCAATGAAAAAATCTTGCAAAGCTTTGATTGGCGCCATTTTGCCATGCCCGGGGCCTGTACGGGCAGCCCCTGCTTGAGAGGCCTGATGGCATGTTAAATTTTGGGTAAGTTATTAAGGATAAACTTAAACTGATCACAAATTGCCAAGGTCGGGCGGGTCGTTTAAAGACGTTTTTTGCTTAATTGTGCAATAAAACGGAATTAATTCTAAAAATAATTTGAATCAGATCACAGATTAGGTATAATTAAGTCACTCCTTATGTTTGTTTTTGTTTCGCCTCCCGAAAAATCGCGGAGGCTTTCTTTTACCTGCAATATCAATAAGCCCCTCTTAAGCTTGCTCTTTTCTCTTTTAAAATTGCTCCCGCGGCTCTTAAAGATGACCTTGTGCAAATATTTTGCGCAAACGCTCAGTGTTCTCACTGATCTTAAGCAAAGCTTGATCCAAGCATAGGACACAAACTAAACTTAAGCTATAATCGTGCAGGGATCTACCATCGCGCCTTACTGAGCAAGCTTTCCTCAGACCGGGGGCTCTTGTCATGGTGATTGCAAACGCTTAAGTTAGAACAGGCCTGCAGGCCTGAGTATATTCGATGCTGATAGTCCGTGGAGTGCAAATGGTGAATATTCAAAGGTTATTGATGATAGGTTTGATGGCTGCCTCGCCTCTGGCCGTGACTTCCTGCGTGGCCGTGGTGGCCGCAGGCGCCGGTGCCGGGGCAACAGCCGCGGTGACCGCCGATTCGCGCACCATTAATAATATGGTCCATGATGAGAACATCGAACAGGAGGGCTACAAAATCTTGCACTCAAACAAGATTTTGTCGCGCAAGGAGGATTTCAGCGTAGGGATCTACTCGATGTCGGGCAATGTGCTCTTGTGCGGTCAGACCACCAACAAGGATTACATAGCCTGGTGTGCCCAGGAGATAGGAAAGATTGATTATGTGCGCAATGTTTACAACTACGTGCAGATCAAAAAGCCCATTCCTGCCTCTGCCGTGGCCAACGATTCGTATATCACCTCCAAGATCAAGGCCAATTTGCTGTTTGCATCCGACGTGCGCTCGGGCCGCTTTAAGGTCGTCACCGAGGACAGCGATGTTTATCTGATGGGTTTGGTGACCGAGGATGAATCAAGGCGTGCCGTCAACGCGGTGCTGCAAATCGGAGGCGTGCGCAAGATTTACACCATCTTTGATTATTTAACCGGTCATGCCAGCCTCGAACAAACAGGTTACGTCACCACCGACAAGATCCAAATTGAAAGAGCAGGCACCAATTCGTCCACTTACATCTTGCCTGCCAACAGCTCGCAAAACGGCGGGGCCGTTATTGTGGAGGATACCGATCTGCTAGCTCCTGCCTACTAAGGACGCGGTGCTTTGAGGCTATGGCAAAGTATTCTTTATACTTTTTGGATGTCTATGTCCCCAACGAAGGCGAGGCGCAGACAGCACTGGAAATAGGCGTGTTGCACTACACGGGCGACAAACGCCCGAGGGTCTATCTGCATACTTTTTTAAGGCCCGTGGTGTTAAACCGCGTGCGCTGGTCCAATGCCTTGGAGCAGGGGATCAGGCGCGAGCGGATCATCAACGATCCGTCGCTGCCTTCCTTAAATGACATCATTGCCTGCAACTTCTTTAAGGGCAAGGAAGTGGTCTGCCTCAATCCCAATTTGGAGCCTTGCCGCGATCTGTTAAAGGATGCGCGCTCTTTCGGCCTGATCTCGGCGTGGCAGCAAAACTTTGCAGACGATGAGGAGGCAGCCAAACTGTTGCGTCCCTCGCAAATGCTCGACTACTTGAAGCTTCCTGTCAAAGACGAGTCCAATACCCGCTATACGCCGCTGTTGTGCCGCCTGCACTCTTTTATCGCCATCTACGAGTATCTGATGCTGTGCAGGCAAAATCCTTTGTACAAGCAACCCAAGCTTGGAGATCTGCATGAGCTTATGACCTGGTGGCCGCTGCCCTCTTACGATCTGAGCATCTTCAACCGCTCTTTGACAAGCTTTGAAGAATTGTCTGCAAATGAGATGAAGACCTTCTTCTCCGATGCTCTGCCCGATTTTTTGGACTGGCAGCAATTGTCCATCTTCGGCCACGATTGGATCTTAAAGCGCAAGAGCAGCCAGAATCTTTCCCAGCTCAACGGCAAGCAGTCGATGTGCGAGTACATCTTTCAAAAAGTCTTGGACTTTAAGATGAAGCTGTGGGTCTTGATCTACTATGCCCTCTACGATCAAAAGACCGATTATGCCTTGCAGATCGCCTTGTCAGGCGGCAGACTCAAGGGGCTGCCATCTTCTATCAAAGAAGACTTCACCTTGTTTTTGATAGCCCACCTCGAGGATTTTTTGTCCTTGCATCAAAAGCGCTGCATAATCAAAGCCATGGTCCATCAGACCTTGGCCGATCAAGACAAAGTGCCCTACGAGGATTGGAATTTTGAAGAGCTCAAAAAGCTCAATGACGAAAGGCAGACCCCCATGCGCTTTATCCGCAGGGGTCCGACCAATTCTTTAAAATGCTTTCGCGAGATCAACTCCGATGACGGCATCATCTATCGGGAGTATGAGCTGTCGGGCAACGACAACGATCGGGCGCTGGCAGCCGAGTTCATCAACCGCATGTTTGGCGAGTTCTTGCACGAAGCCCAAGTGCCTCTGTCAGATCTGTGGGTGCCCAAGCCCCTGCAAAGCTGGATACAGTACGTGACAGGCTTTGAGTGGGCAGATTATGTGCGCAAGCCCCGTCCCAATGAAGATCCCGAGCTTTCGCGCAGCCGCTCTTTCTTAGAAGAGCTCTTAAGCGCAGAATCCCTCGAGTACAAGCGCAAATTGCGCGATAACCTCTCAAATGTCGTCGCCGACATCAATGTGCATTTAAAAAGCAAAGAGCCCCTGATGCGCAGCTTCACTTTCCAGGGGATCTCGGTCAAGGTCATCGTCAAGCGCGACCGCTCAGGCATGCTGGGCCGCATCTTAAGCTTTTAATCCTAAGGCCGCTTCTGCTTGTCATGACTTAAGCCCCAAGATGCTCTTGCATTGAGCGGGCATTTTGGGCTTTTCCCTGCGGGCCTTTTGCGTGGGCTTGGCCTTGGGATCGGGCGGCAAGAACCAGCTTTGCAATTCATAGCCGCAGCCGTCTCCTTGAGGGACGGGTTGCTGATGCTCGCAATAAGGCGAGTCGGCCGGGCATTTGAGTCTTACATGCAGATGGGCCCGGTGGCCGAACCAGGGACGCACCTTGGACAGCCAGCTTCTATCCTGTCCGTCAAACAGCTTGCACATATGCTCCTTGATGCGCGGATGCACAAAGATGCGCTCGACCCTGTCATCCTCGGCGGCCAATTTGATAAGCTGCGCGCGCCGTCCGTCAAAAGCCTGCGTGGGGCCATCGTCGTTTACGATGTACACATTCTTGGGTTTTCTAAGCTCCTGCACGCTCTTGCGGGGACTTGCAAAATCAAAGGCGATGTCGACATCCAGGCCAAGCTGATGGCTTGAGTGCGAAGAGCCCCGGTAGGGTCCTCCGTTGGGCCTTGAGAGATCTCCTATCAACAAAGGCGGCAAACCTGCATCGCGCCCTTTATTGGCAAGTTTTAAGATGAAATCTATAAGGGAGGGGTGGCCGAAGTTGCGATCGGCGCCGTACAGCTGCACTTGATACAAAGGGCTTTGACGGGGCAGCTCCATGCTTTTTGCCATGCATCCCATCGAGTAGGTGCCAAATACCTCGAAGCTTGAATCTTGGGCCTGCGCTGCACTGATGAGGACCAATAGTGCCGCAGCCGGGATCAGTTTTTTCATATTGCCTCTTTTAGTTTCACGTTGCTTACAGTTTAGCTTATTCTTTGTAAATAACTTAATCTTCGGTACAATGAGCCCAAGGAGATAAGGTATGAAATATTCCCCAAAGAGCGGCCTCATAGATCTGATAAAACTGCCCTTTTTAGCGCTGGGATCACGCAAGTTTTATATGCACGCCCTCTTTAAGATGGGAGGGGTCGGGCTTAGGTATCTTGTTATCATGTGCCTGGTGCTGGCCTTGCCCACCACCTATAAAGTTTTGGGCATTGTCGAGATCATCAAAAGTTATGAGCTCACCCGCCTGATGGCTCAGATCCCTCCAAGCTATATCGATGCAAACGGCATTTTAAGCGCCAAAAACGGCGAAGGGCTGACCTTGATAAAAAATTCGGGCTCAGAGCTCATCATAGTCTACAATCCCCAAGATGAGCCGCTGCCTGCCGATGCGCAGGTTGCAGATGCCCCCATCATCATGACTTCCCATGCCCTCATCATCCGCGGCCGGGGGAGCACCAATACCATCGGCTGGGATACCATCTTTGAAAGAGGGGCCAACTTTGAGCCTTTGCAGACGGCCAAAACCTTTGAGGATGCCTGCAATGCCCCGGTCTATGCCTTCTATTTTGGCAGTTTCCTCTATTTGTTCGGCATGGTCATCGTCAACACCCTGATCTGCGCTGCCATCGGTCGGATCATCATCTTGATCTTCAACCGCATCCGCATCAGCTTTGGCGCCTGCCTGCGCGTGGCATCTTTTGCCAACACCGTGGTGATGGTGCTGCTGACCTTGCAATTTTTCATAAGTTTGCCTTTAACCATGACGGTGATGGTGATCCTGCCTTTGCTGTATATGATTATGCTCGGGCGGATGATGCGCGTTAAGGTCGACGAGGAAGGTTTTGATGCTTTCAAAAAGAGCGTGCTCAATGACGGCGCAGGTCCCAATCTTTCGCAAGATGAATCAAAAGATGAAAAGCCTCAGCCATCGAATGTGAGCAAAACCTCAGATGGCAGGGGAGTCTTCAAGCCCTGAGCGCAAGGTGAGGCAATATGCACATAAAGCGTCTTAAAGAGGGCAAAGCGCGCATCCGAGGGGGTGCGGCGATACCGTAGCATAAGGATTGAAATCTTGAGCCTGCTTAAAGACATATTGCAACAGGTTTTTTGATTTTCTGTATGCAAAGAGGGTAAAGAGCAGGTTTAAAAACCTTTTTTAAATAAAAATCAAAGAAAAGTTGCCGGGATTTTTAAAACTTGCCAAAAATGCAAAAGCATCCTCTCCTAAGATTTATTTTGAATAAACAAAAAACAAACGACTCTTTTTAAATTAAAAAGACCGATAGCCTAGGGGCAAAAGATTAAAAAATCATTTCATTTAAATACACAAGCTTATGGCGGCAAGGCTTGCAATCGCACTTTCCTGATTATGCTGAGGCTTATATCTTAAGCACAATTTCAAACAAGCCTCATCCAATGCAATATTGGGGATGATTTTGCAAATAAAAAATGCCTGCGTCGATGGAGAGCGGCAAAAGTTTTTTAAGTTCTTGATAAAGCTCAAAGAAAACAGGAGATCAAGAAAAAATTGCAAAGAGAGCAAAAAGAAAAAGGCACAAAGTCAAGGCAATTAAAAATATTTAATTTTTGCTTTTAAATAATCAAGCTTTAGTTTAGAATGGATACTTAGTTTAGCTGATGTAAAACCCAACATGTCGATATCGCTATGGTCTCAAGTCATTTAAAAGCATCTTTTATCAAGTTTCATAAACCTGCGGCACTCATGGCGCTGACCGCTTCGCTCTTTATGGCTCAGGCCTCGGCCTTGGAGATTGAGCTTAACAACAACACCGATATGGCGGCAAGTTTTGCTTTTGCCTATTTGGATCAGCACAAAAAATCCTGGCAGGTTGAAGGCTGGTACAACCTTGACGGCAACGAGCATCGCACCCTGACCTTAAACACCAAGGAAGATTTTTACTATTTTTACGCCGAGCTTGCCAACGGACGCACCATCGAAGATAAAAGCGGCAACGGCCTCAATGCCGCCATCGATGAGAAGTCTTTTTCTTATGCGTTAAGCGGCAAAGCCCCGTCAAAAACCAAAGTGCCTTTCTTAAGGGTCAACAGCTCCAATCAAAAGGCGGTGATTAATTTAAACTAGAAAAGAAAGAAGGCGGGCGCTTTTTAAGATCGGGCCCGCGATTGGATCTTGGGCAGGATTTCGTGCCCAAGACAACTTAAGACAAGAGCGGCATTTTCTTAAGCGCTCAAGACGACAGGC
>CAZYXT010000004.1:0-30117 GCA_964651505.1 uncultured Enterobacterales bacterium | reverse complement strand
ACAGGCACTCGCCTTGCTCAAGCCACATCTTGGCCATCTGCAAGGTGGTCTCGTAATCATAAGCCCCGCCTGTAAAGCCTCCCCGATGCACGAAGATGGTTCCTGTAAGGCCCGTAACCCGGTCGAGCTCTACAAAATTCAGTCCCCGCCACTCATGAGGCGCATTGATGCGGTTTTTAAAGCGCTCGGCGCGCGAGTAGGGCAGAGATTGAACTCTCCAGCCGTTTTTGCGATCAGGGTAGATGCACAAGAGGCAATCTTTAAAATAATCGGCATCATCAAAGATGGCGGCCGTCCACGGCAGACGCTCGTGCATGATCAAAAGCTTGCCGCCCTGATAACAGTTTCTGACCTTTTCAATGCCCAGCTGCGTGTACAGGGCATTGACCGCCGCATTGCACAACAAGGTCTTAAAGCATTTGACCGTGTTCAAAAAGAGCTTGGTTTGCTGCTCGTTTTTGACATTGGGCAGATTTTGCATGGCCACAAGATAGGGGATGGACGGATCGTTTTGATAAAACGCGTTGAGATCATCGAAGATGGACTTTTGCTCTGCTGTGGGGTTAAAGCGGGCATTAAGATAGGAGTTTAACTGCCCGTTGTCGTTAAGATCGATCTGCTCCATCATCTCGACGTCAATGCGCTTTTGTGCCCCTTCCAAGATCTTGTCGTCAACCTTGAGGTCAAAATCGGAGGCTGCCTTTTTAAGGTATTTGATGCCCCAAAGCTTCCACATCAGTCCTGCGGTCGCATAATTGATGCCGTTGTCCCTTTTTTCGTTAAACTGCGGGCTGTGGTGATCAAAGTGCTTGTGATCATTGATGCCCGAGACATCGATGATGAGGTCGGCAGTCTCCAAAAGCTTGGGATCGCGGGTGCGAATGATTTGGGCGTTTTCAAACAGATAGGTTAAAATAGCGCAGGCTATGGTTTCATCGGCGTGGAAGGAACCATCGTGGGTGGCAATCAGCATAGCACCTCCTTATATGATCCGATTTTAGCAACAAATTCCCCAATCGTGAATATAAAAAAAGTTTATTTGGCGCCCATGGAAGGGGTTTGCGATGCCCCCATGCGCAAGATCCTCACCCGTCATGGCGGCTACGATGAATGCTTCTCGGAATTTATCCGCGTAAGCGACGTGGTTTTGCCCAAAAAAGCCCTGGTGCGCAGCGTGCCGGAGCTTGAGCAAGGCTGCACGACCGACAGCGGCGCTCCTGTGCGCGTGCAGCTTTTGGGCGACAACCCAAACTTGATAGCAAAAACCGCCAAGGTTGCAGAAAGCCTGGGCGCCTCAAGCATCGATCTTAACTTTGGCTGCCCCTCCCGCTTTGTCCATCACGCAGGAGCCATGCTCTTAAAAGAGCCTGCTTTGATGCATGAGATTGTCAGCAGGACGCGCGAGATCTTGGATCCCAAAACTCACTTGTCGGTCAAAATGCGCTTAGGCTTTGCAGACAAGAGCGAGGCTTTGGGCATCGTGCAAGAAATTGCCGTCGACGGGGTGAACGAAATAATCATTCACGCCCGCACCCGCAAAGATCTCTATCGCCAAGATGCCCTCGATTGGTCTGCCATCGCATCTTTGCACGAACCGGCCCGCAGGGCACTCCTTGTTGCCAACGGCGAGATCCACTCATGGGAAGATGCCCAAACCTGCGCGCGCCTGTCAGGATGCGACATCATGATGACAGGCCGCGGGGCCCTGATGGTGCCCAATTTGGGCCATGTCATAAAAGACAATGCCGCCCCCACGGCCAATCCCGGGATCTTGGCCGTGCTGCTTGAGTTTATGCAGGAGCTTATGCAAAGGGGCTTTGCCGAAAAGTCTGTGCTGGATCGCAGCAAGCAGTTTTTGGGCTTTGCCAGGCGCTTTAATCCGTCTTTGGGCGAGTTTTTTAAGCTCTTTTGTCAGATCAATGCCCTTGAGGAATCCTTGAAGCTTGTCGGATCCTCAGCCTGTGATCTTGGGGCGGGCTCTTAAGCTTGTGGCGTTTTGTCCGATCATAAACTTGAGGGCGGGGCAGCTGTGCCTTGTGCTATACTCAATAAAAAATATACTAAAAATCATCAATATGCAGCAACGCCAAAGGAGGCTATATGAATCGAGCCCTGCGCATAAGTGCGCTGGCCCTGGTGACGGGCTTGTTGTCATTGGGGACGGTGTCTTGCTCTGACGAAAACGAAGAGGCAGCCTCGGCAGAAGAGATCTCCGATCAAACAGGCGCAGCCCAAAACGGGGCCGATCCTCAGGGCGCCATGCAAGCGTTAGAGCAAGTTCCGGAGTTTAAACCCGTATCCTTTCCGCCCGTGCCCGAGGGCTGGACTCAGAAGATCCAAGGCTTGAGCGTCGAATATCACGGTCCCAAAAAGCAAGGCAAAAAAGACAGCGACAGCATTGTGCGCATCACTTATTCGCGCAGCACCTCAGGTCTGGATGCGCAAGCGATGATCGACGCCTTTGTAAAGAAGTTTGAGTGCAATCCCCCCGACATGATAGGCAAGGGCTTTTACACCGCCTCCTGCCCTGCGAACAATTCCTATGTCATAGTGATAGGGGAGATCAACAATGCCTATCAAATCGAGCTTGAGGGCCTCTATGACAAGCCCTGCCAGGCTCTGATTGAAGGGTATATTCGCGAGATCATTTCAGGCAAGCATGTCTTCAACGATCGCTACATAGGCGATATCGACAAGCGCTCCTGATAAGAAAAGGTCAGGCTCTGCGCAGCCTGTGCTGCCGCACAATGCCATGAGGCAAGACAAAAACCTAAAGTGCCTTTGGGAAGTTAAGGCAGACAAGATCTTAAAGCCCGGGGCAAATGAAAGACTAAGACAGGCGGCCTTTGCCGCCCATGGGTTGTTTTTTGCGCGCTTTATACGTGCAGATGTTTTACGCGGTCGTGTTCTTCGGCCCGCTTGGCATTGTTGAAGCGATCCAAAGTACCCACCAGATAGCCCGTCACGCGCCTGATGCGCTGAAACTTGATGCCTTCCCCGACTGTGCCGTTTTTAGGTCTGAGGCGGCAAACATAAACACTGCTCATTTGAAAACCTCTGAGATTAAACCAAAAACTTGTAAACCGTGTTCAATTTTGCGCGCTCGTGCAGGTTTATTATACAAGCCCCCCATATCTTAAAGCATGGTATTGCGCATTTTTTGCAGCTTGCCGCGGTCGTTTTTAAGTGTCCTGCGACAGCAATTGGCCGCACCGCTGCAATCCTGCATCCGCAGGGATCAAATATCCCAAAGCTTGATGATTGCCTGATGTTAAAGTTTGTTGGAGGCAAGCCTTATAGAGGCTGACTGCGCAGGCGGGCCGATCGGGGCGGCGCCTTTTTAGCGCCCATAAAAACAGGCCGCGAATGCGGCCTGCGAGCACCAATAAATTACCATTTTTTCTTGTCGCCGAAGATCTCGTCAAGTTCGCTTGGCTTGACCTTGCTGTCCTCGTCTTTCTTTTTCATCTTTTCCATATCTCGCTCGGTGCGGTTGCGGATCTCTCGCTCGATATCGCGCATCTGCGTGGTCAAAGTCGAGGCCTTCGAATCAAGCCATTGATCTTTGATGCCCGAAGATCTGATGACATCAAGGCCTTTTTCGATGAGATCGCGGCAGGAGCCGTATTGCTGCAGGCGCTTGAGATCAAGCACCCTTTGAATGAGGTTTGAAATATTGACCTTTAAGATCAAAAGCTGCAAACGCCTGTCTTCTTGGGCGCAGCTTGAATGGTCGACATGGGTGCCGGCCTTCATCTCCGCGAAGATGATCTTGCGCAGACGCCTGATTTCTCTTAACTGCGCCACCGCCGCCACGTCGTTTTGAGGAGGTCTGAAAGCGAGATCTTCTTTGTAATTGAGCTGCACGTCGTTGATGGCAGACGAGGCATCGGCAATGCGCTGCTCGATGTCTTTGGCGAAGGGATCGTCTTTGAGCTTTTTGAGGCAGTTATAAATGCGATGATGGAGGATCAGCACCAGCGTCTTGGAATAGGGGAGCTGATTTTGATTGAGCAAGAGCTCTTCGCACTCGGCGATGACGTTGCGCGAGCGATTGAGCAACAGCCTTGCGTCTGCTTCCTTCTTGGAGGCGTAATCTACGTACATGTTGTAGATTATGAGCAAGAACGTGATCAGAACGATGAAAATTACAGCTACAGTTACAAACATAGGATGTCAACGGCCTTGTTAGTTTTCGTTGCAGTTATGCCAATCCGGTGCCCAAGACAGTCAGAATGTCCACTGTCACATGGATTTGCAAAAGCCCTGCCAGATTGTTTGGTTTAATCGTTATATTTATTATTTTATTATATTTATTATATGGGTTATTGACTGAGTCGTTGTCTGTTACTCCTAATATTTCGGACGGCAGGCGTAATTATGAAGCACCTTGAAAGATTTTTAACATTTTATTTTCAAAAGTGTCGGCCGTATAACTTTTTTGAACGCCAAAACTTGGCGATTGGGGCTATAATCACGAAAGCGGCAACGTTTTGCCCCCCGTCAACCTTTGATAACAAATCGATCAGAAAATTTAGGATTGTTTTTAATGGCTAAGACAATTATTAAACAGCAAGACTTCATCGATTCCATTTTTGAAGCACTGCAATTCATCTCTTACTATCACCCTGCCGACTTTCTGAAGGCCATGAAAAGGGCCTATGAGATAGAGCAAAATCCTTCGGCCAAGGCTGCCATCGCCCAGATCCTTGTCAACTCCAAGATGTGCGCCATCGGCCATCGTCCTTTGTGTCAGGACACCGGCGCCGTCACCTGCTTTGTCAAGATCGGCATGGACGTCGAATTTGAAGGCGACATGACTGTTCAGCAAATGGTGGACGAGGGCACCCGCCGCGCTTATTGCTGCAAAACCAATCCTCTGCGCAAGTCGGTATTGGTGGATCCGGCAGGTTCGCGCGTCAATACCAAGGACAACACCCCCGCGGTGGTCCATATCGAAATGATCAAGGGCAATAAGGTTGAAGTTGCCATTGCAGCCAAGGGCGGCGGCTCGGAGAACAAGACCCACCTTAAGATGCTCAATCCGTCTGATTCCATCGTCGACTGGGTGCTCTCGGAGATCCCTCACATGGGTGCAGGCTGGTGCCCTCCCGGCATCATCGGCATCGGCGTGGGCGGCACTCCCGAGAAGTCTGCCATCCTGGCCAAGGAAGCCTTGAACGATCCCATCGACATTCAAGATCTGATTGCCCGCGGCCCCAAGAATGCCGACGAAGAGCTGCGCTTGGAGCTTTACGACAAGATCAACAAGCTTGGCATCGGCGCTCAGGGCTTGGGGGGCCTTACCACCGTGCTTGACGTCAAGGTAAAGAGCTATCCTTGCCACGCCGTCTCCAAGGCCACCACCATCATCCCCAACTGCGCGGCCACCCGCCACATCGATTTTGAATTGGACGGCACGGGGCCTGCCCAATTCACTCCCCCGTCGCTTGACGATTACCCCGACATCGAGATCGGCGGCGCTTCGGGCAATGTCAAGAAGGTGAACCTCGACACCCTGACCAAAGAGGAGATCGCCTCTTGGAAGATGGGCGACACCCTGCTTCTTTCAGGCACCATCCTCACAGGCCGCGATGCTGCCCACAAGCGCATCTGCGACATGTTGGCCAAGGGCGAGCCCCTGCCTGAGGGCGTGGACTTCAAGGGCAAGATGATCTACTACGTGGGACCGGTTCCTGCCGTAGGCGACGAGGTCGTAGGCCCTGCAGGCCCCACCACCTCCACCCGCATGGACAAGTTCGTGGAGACCATGCTCTCGCAAACCGGCCTGTTCGGCATGATCGGCAAGTCCGAGCGCGGCCCTGCCGCCGTCGAGTCCATCAAGAAGCACGGCGCAGCTTATCTGATGGCCGTGGGCGGCGCAGCCTATCTTGTCTCCAAGGCCATCAAGAGTGCTAAGGTCTTGGCCTTTGAAGATCTGGGCATGGAAGCCATTCACGAGTTTAAGGTGGTGGATATGCCGGTTACCGTGGCCGTGGATTCGCAAGGCAACAATATCCACGCCGTGGGCCCTAAGATCTGGTCAGAAAAGATCAAGGAGATTGGCTTTAAGTACGTTTAAGCCAAGGTTTTTCAAAAATATAAGATCCCGCTTAGGCGGGATCTTCTCGCATGGATCTCTCTTATCCTGCCGTATCCTTTTAAGTCAAAAATCCGACAATCCTGCTGCATCCCGGGGAGCGCCCCTGACGGCTTGATTGCACTCCCTTGTGCATGAGGCCCGGGAGCCTTGCCGTCAGGTTGCCTTTAATGTTTCTGTGCGCTCACCCCGGGGCCTTGCAGCGTCGAATAGCCGCCCTGAAGGGGCAGCACTTCAATCTGCGCTGCAATGCGCTCTTTTAGTTTGTCCACATGGGAGATCACGCCTATCATGCGCCCGTCTTGGTGCAGATAGGACAGGGCATTCAAAGCGCTGTCCAAGGCTTCATCGTCGAGGGTGCCGAAACCCTCGTCCAAAAACAAAGAGTTGATCTGCACGTTGGACCCTGACAGGCGCGACAAGCCCAAGGCCAAAGCGAGGCTGACCAAAAAAGTCTCGCCGCCTGACAAATTGGCGGTGGGGCGGCGCTCGTTGAACATATGCAGATCTATCACGTCCAAGGTCAGATTATCTTCGTTTGTATTGGCGCACAGATCATAGCGCGGCGCAAGCTTCTTAAGCTCCGCATTGGCCAGGGCTGCAAGGTATTCAAGGGTAATGCCCTGCACAAAACGCCGATAGCGCTTGCCGTCGGCCGAGCCCATCAAGGCATTCAGCCGTCCGATGCGCAAGAGCTCCTCTTTTAAGCCTTGCAAGATCTTGCTTTCATTTTCATAACGCACTGTGTGCTCCTCGTGGCTTTTGAGCCTCTGGCGCAGCTCTCCTTGGCGGTGATTGAGCTCTTGAATGTCGTTTTCAAGAGCCAAAGATTGCTCTTTAAGCGCGTTAAGATCGGCATTAAGATCAAGATTTAGTTTGCTTTGCTCAAAGTTTTTAAGGCACTGCCGATGCTGCCCATCCAAGGTCAGATCCTGTGTTTTAAGCGCATCTTGCTCTTTTATGAGAGCATCTTTTGTCTTATCCTCAAGAAGCGATTGCAAAAATTGCTCTTGGCCATCAAAGCCTTGTGCTCTCAGGGCCTCAGCAAAAGCCTCTTTGAGATCTGCAAGGATATCTTCACCAAGTTTAACGGACTGCCTTGCCTGCCCGAGGCGCCCTTTGAGGGATGATTGCAGATCTTTAAGCTTATAAAGCTCCTCTTCGCGCTCTTTAAGCTTATCTTGCGCTGCCAAAAGCGCCAGGGCGATTTTTGAGAGCTCCTCTTTAAGATCTTTGCTGCCAAACAGGGCCGTGCGCTCGGTCTTGGCCTTTGCATATGCATCTTTGATGTTGAGCGCATGCTCTTTGGCCGTCTTGGCATCCTCTTTAAGCTTGGCCGTATGGGTTTTTAAGGCCTCAAGGGCAGCTTCAATCCTGCTTGCCCTCTCGCGGCTTTGGGCAAGGCTCTCTTGGGCGGCCTCATATTGCTTTTTCCTCTTTTGAAGAGTTTTTAGGGCCTGTCCAAGATCTTTGACCTGTGCAAGAGGGGCTTTAAAAAAGGGAGCTGTCAGATCACGGGCTTGGGCAAGGGCCTGCTGCAATTGATCTTGTGCGCGATTAAGATCTTTTTGAGCCTGCTCTTGCTCGCTTTTGGCACCTGCAAGGCGCTGTTGCGCCTCTGCTGACTCTTCGGAGGCCTTTGCAAGCCTGCCTTGCAGCGCATCAAGCTTTTGAGAGTCTTCATTGATTTGCCCTGTAAGATTTGAGGCGCAAGATAAAAGCTTTTGCACATTGGCCCCGGCATTTTCAAGCAAGTCTCGGTAGTCGTCTATGGCCTTTAAGCTTAAGTTTTCATCATCCAAAAATACCAAGGAGCTGTCGTCAAGATCTGCCTCTGAGCGCGCTGCGGCCAATTTAAGGCGGGCCTCGTTGCAAGAGTGCTTATGGCTTAAAGCTTCATGCCGGGCGATAGCGCGGGAGCTTTCATCTTTTTGCAAACCTGCCTTTGTGACGTTAAGCTGCACTTCAAGAGCGTTTTTTTGCTTTTCCAAAAGCTTGGCGCGCTTTTTAAGCTCTTTGAGCTTAAGCTCATCTTGAGTGTTTGTGCCTGCACTCTGTCCTGCAAAGGGGTGGTGCACCGCGCCGCACAAAGGACAAGGCTTGCCATCCTCAAGCTTATCCCTAAGATCGGTTAAGCTTGCGATGGTCTTTTTAAGCTCCACAATCTCCTCTTGGGCCTCAACCTGCTCCTGCGCGCTTTTAAGCTCTGCCGTTTTTTGCGCAAAGTCATCTTTAAGCTTGGCAAGGGTTTTTGTTTGATCTTCAATTGCCTCATCAAGCTTTTTGAGGTTTAAATCATCTTCCTTGGTGCGGGCAAAAGCATCGCTGAGCTTTAAGGCGAGGGCTGAAAGATTTGAAATCTGCTCAAGCTTACAATGCAGGGCGTTAAGATCGCTTTTGCCCAAAAGCTCTTGCAGCTTCCCGCGCTTTTGAGAGCATGTCTTTTGAACAGATGCTATCTGCTCTTGAATGTTTTGGACCGCTTGCACAGCCTTTTGCGAGTCTTTAAGCTTGAGGTCTGATTGTAAGGATGCATTTTCCAGCGTCTTTTTAAGATCCGGGATCTCTTTTTGCTCGATGATAGAGACTTGCGATTCAATAAGGGTAAGCCCTGCCATGAGGCTTTCAAGATTGTGATCGTCAGGATGGGAGTTAAGGTATGCCTCCGAGAGTTCTTTGCTCTGTTTTGCCTTTACAAGCTCCTCTTCGTGCTCTTTGAGCTTTGTGTGGTGGCCATCAAGCCCGGCTTGGGCGCGCGAGAGGGTCAAGTCTGCCGCCTTTTGCTCTTCATCAAGGCTTTTTATGCGGGTATCGAGGCTTGAAACCTTGGGGGCAAGATCTGAAAGGGCGGCGCTGTCTTCTTGGGCGCCTTTGAGGGTTTCTTTGGCCTTGGCACAACTGTCCTTGGCCTGCGTTTGCTCTTTTAAGGTTTTATCAAGCATCTGTGCAAGCTCTGAGCAGGTTTTTTCTTGGTCTTGAAGCTCCAAGATCTTCTTTTCTATCTCAAGATATTGAGGCCTGATCGCCCGGGCCCTCTCGTCAATTTGCAAGCGCTGCTCTTCTTTTTTAAATGCCTCAATTTTCTTTTTAAGCTCATCGCGCTTTGCTTGGCAGTCAGATAAGGCCTGCTTTGCCTCCTCATGGATCTCATGGCGCTTTAAAAGAGCTGTCAGCTCTTTTTGCTTTTGGTGTTTGGTTTGCAGGGTTTGGTTTAAGGCTTGAGACTCCTTGTCGATGGCATCAAGCTCATCTTGGCTTAAAAGCTCGATGCCAAAGAGTTTGGCCTCAAGTTCTGAGACCTGTTGGGATTTTTCCCGGTACTTTTGGTAGACAAACTCTGAGATCTCAGAGTAGATCTCAGAGTCAGTCATCTGCTCGAGGATATCGGCCCGCTCGTTGGCATCGGCCTTCAAGAAGCTTGCAAAGGAGCCTTGGGCCAAGAGCATGGATTTGGTAAAGCGCTTGAAGCTTAAATGGGTGATCTCCTCTACCTTGGCGGGAACCTTCGAGTCGCGCGCCAGCTCTTCCCCTTCTGTTAAATCGGGATTGACCGCTTTTAGGATATGATCTTTCTTTTGCAGCGCGCCCCCCGGTTTATTGCGCGCGCGGTGCTGCTCAAAGGATGCAAGGTACAGCCTGCCTCCTGCCTCAAAATAGGTTTTGGCCGCGCAAGCGCCCTCCGAGCGGGTCATGATTTCGTTGGAGCCCTTGCTGATCTCCCCTAAGCGCGGGGTTTGCGAATACAAAGAAAGGCACAGGGCATCCAAAATCGTGCTTTTGCCTGCGCCGGTGGGGCCTGTGATGGCAAAGATCCCTGATGCAAACTCGGGGGCGGTGAAGTCTATTTCAAAGCTGCCGCGCAAGGAGTTTAAGTTTTTAAAGAGGATTTTGATGATGCGCATCTTATGCTCCTTGGGATCTTGACTCATAAAAATCGGTCATGAGCTTTTGATAGGTTGCTTTAAGCTCGGCGCGGTCAAGAGTCTCATCGGCCTCCCCGGCCCTGTCGAGCAGCTTTTCAAAAACCTGATCGGGACTTAAGGACTCCAAGGCATAAGAGCCTGCCTGCGCCTGCGTCAAGGAGCCAAGGGGCCTGCTGACATCCTTGATGGAGATCACCGTGATCTTGGTGCCTGCCGTGACGGCTTCAACTGCGCTCTCCACGCTTTTTCTGTCTTCAACCGAGCTTACCTCAAGGCCTGCGGCATAACGCTCGTCTTTTTTGACCAGCTCTTTGAGCATTTGCGTGATCTCGCTTAAAGATCCCTTTAAGATCTTTAAGGTTAAAAGCCTTGGCAGCGGCAAAAACTCCAAGGAGCGCTTTTCCCCGTCAAGCGTTACGATCACGGCCGTTTTGTCGGGACTTTCGGCCCCGCCCATCTGCAAGGGGGTGCCGCAGTAGCGAATGTACTCATCTTGTGCTGCCCTCTGCGCCTGATGAAGATGCCCGAGGGCCACATAGGCATAACGCTTGTCAAAAGCCCCGGCATCGATGAGATTGAGGTTGCCCACAATCAGATCGCGCACCCCGTCATCTTCTTTGACCATGCCGCCTTTGACAAACAAGTGGGCCATGGCAACGGCGGGGATCTTGACCTTGTGCTTATCTTCAAGCTCTTTTTTAAGATAGAAGGCCCTGATTGCAACCTGCCTTAAATGCTCCTCTATTGCCTTGACGTACAGATCTTGACGGGTGATCTCATCGGTATCGGCCGCGTTTAAGGGCACGTCGCGTTGGCGGATAAAGGGGGTGGCAGCGACGATGAGGATGGGCTCTTGCCTGTCGTTTTTAAGCACCAGCACTTCTTTTTCGGGGTTTTCAAGATCGGCCTGACTTATGATCGTGACGTTTAAGGCGCGCAAGATGTGATGGGGAGAGTGCAAAAAAGAGGGTGAGTCGTGGTTGCCTGCAATGATCACCGCGTGCGGCACTCCTGCTTTATAGAGGCCTGCCAAAAAGTCGTAATACAAAGCCTGCGCGTCATTGGAGGCTATGGCAGTGTCAAACACGTCGCCGCAGATGAGCACGACATCGATATGCTTGTCTTTGCAGGCTGCAACGATAAAGTTCAGGACCGCCTTAAATTCGTCGGTGCGCGGTTGTTTGTCAAGGGTCTTGCCCAAGTGCAGATCAGAGAGGTGAAGAATTTTAATCATGGGAACGCTCGCTAATAAGCCATGGGGCATATGTTAAACCCGATCTTGTAGTTTGCAAAGGCACAATGGCAGGATGCGCAAAACCGCGGGTACGGCTGCAACTTGGCCGTGCAGAGATTTTTGGATAGCCCGGGGGAAAAAAAAGATGACCACGAAGCTCGTGGCGGTGAGGACGGGATTCGAACCCGTGATAGGCTATTCACCTATACACGCTTTCCAGGCGTGCTCCTTCAGCCTCTCGGACACCTCACCATAAGAACGCGGAGCCCATTTTACTCAGGTTTGATTAAGATGCAAGCAATTTTTTATTTTTTCTCATTTTCTGCTGCGATGTGTGCAAGGCGGCGCCCAATGAAAGCCCGGGTGTTCGGGTTTTGGCAGGTTTGAGGCCCGGGCCGCCCGGGGCATTAAGATAAAGGAATGTTAAAGACTGAAATTGCCCGCATATAATCCTGCATCATAACCGCCAAGCCATGTTTTTGCGCGCTGTCACTCCTTTGAGGCTTCGGCAGCGGATGCTTGTTTGGCCTTCCTTGATCTTTTGGGTTTTAAGGGCAGAGTCCGGTTTAAATCGACCTCTTCGATGCGCATGATTTTACGCACGGGAGATGAGGTTTTGTTGGTCTCATTGACAATGACCATGGCAACGGGCACAACTTGTTTGGAAGTGATTTTATCTGCATATCTGCGCGTTATGATTTGCTCTCGGGCAGTTTTTAAAACTCTTGAAACGCTTCCCCTGCTTTTGGTTGCCTTAAGCTCGAAGACATACAGATATTTGCCGCACTCAACCGTCAAATCGCAGCGGCCTTGGGCCGAATGCTCTTCTCTGTGGCAGCTAAGCTCACAGAGGCTGAGCATGTTTAGCGAGGATTTGAGCACATCCCTGAACACGTACTCGTTAAATGCCTTAAGGCTTTCATAAGAGTAATCGTTGATGATGAGGTTCATCGCCTCCATCATGGCAGGAAAGTCTTTGCCCAAGAAGGCATTGAGCAGGGGCTTTTGATGCTTGTCGATAAACTCTTTTGCCCTCCTTATCCTGCCTGCGGTCAGTTTCTTTAAGACAA
Source organism: uncultured Enterobacterales bacterium (assembly GCA_964651505.1). Classification (GTDB taxonomy): domain Bacteria; phylum Pseudomonadota; class Gammaproteobacteria; order Enterobacterales; family Succinivibrionaceae; genus Avisuccinivibrio_A. The sequence goes on along the minus strand of CAZYXT010000004.1, from coordinate 17,790 downwards.
GAGCAATAAAGGCTTGTCTTACCTCGCGATTGGGAATGCCCATGTAAAGGGTATCGCCATCTGAGCGCTTAATGGTCAGATAACCTGCCTGATATAAGATGGCATAAAGAGGAAAGTTGGGCTTTGAGATGTCCGACAGGGCAGGAGATAATTCGTATTTGTCGCTTTCTTTTTCATAATCCAATGCCAAAAAATCAGGCAGCTCCCCAAGCCCCTGCTGCGCAGCGGAGCCTTGGGCAATCAAATTATCAAGATAAAGCGAGAGCAAAGCGGTATTGCCGCCGGTTTCAAGCCAATAGTTTTGAAAACCAAGGCGCGGCGAGGCAAAGAAATTAATCACCGACCAGGAGTTGTAAACTTTCTTTTGGGCAAACAAATCAAACGAATAGCCGTCATAATTAAACTTGAGCTCCGATAAGACCTTTTGCTCATCCCATCGCTCTTGAGGCTCTTGTGCTTCTTCTGTGAGAACTTGGGCCGCATGGGCAATATAGGGCTTTAAGTTTTGCTCAAGCTCTTCTTGCGTGATGCCTGCAATAGCCCCGTACATGGGGTCAAAGGAAATATCTTTGATATTGTTGGGCCCTGAGAAAAGACCTAAATCGGAGATCCTGGCAACTCCGGTGATGAAGACAAAGCGAAACTTATCGGCAAAAATCTTCATGGTGGAGAAAAAGTCATAAAAAATCTCGCGCCTGTACTCAAACTCGCCCAAGTCTTCTAAAACATGCGTCAGCGGGGCATCGTATTCGTCTATGAGCAAAACCAGCTCATTTTGCCCAAACTGCTTAAGGGCCCGCTCAAAATTGAGCACCCAATAATCATTGTCTCCCCAGGCGGCCCCGATGCTCTCAAATGCTTCGGTCAAAGTTGAGACAAAAATTTCTTCAAAAGAAAGTCCTGCGCTCTTTTTATTTGATTTATTTGACATATCAAGGTGGATCACCTTGTATGAGCCCTCATCTGTCCAAGGCTTATCCTTTTCAAGCTTGAGGCCTTTAAAGCTTTGCGTGCCGTGCAAGAAGAGCTCTTTAAAAGTTGTTACCAAGAGGGACTTTCCAAAACGGCGGGGCCTTGACAAGAAGAAAGGGCCTCTTTTTGCGGCCAAATCGGCAACCAAATCGGTCTTGTCTACGTAGAGCATCTTTTGATTGATAATTTCGGCAAAACTAAGGCCTGCTGTTTGCAAAGTTTCATCTAATCTCATAGCCTGAACCTCCTGTTGCCGGGGCAATGGCATTATCTCTATCCTTTGATTTGCCACGGGTTTAAGGCCTTTTGCAAGACCGCTGACGCATTACCCCGGGTCATCATAACACACGGATCCGGTCTGATGCAGACAAACAGCTTATAAATCTGCCGCCATCGCCTGCAACGGCACAGCGGCGCAATGAGCGGATAACGTCAGAAGAACTGCTCTTGGCGAGCGTCCGCCCGGGCTTGCCGAGCCTTGGTGTTTTAATCGCGGCATTGCTCGCAAATGGGATGGTCCGAAGGCTCGTAGGGCTTAAAAGGGATCTCGTACAGAGGCTTGAGGCCTTTGTCAAAAGATCCCGAGCGATAGCCTTTAAGATCGATGCATGCGTATTCAAAGCCCAAGGAGGTCAACACCTCGTTGATTTTCATGCTCAAAGAGAAAGCCTTGGGCAGCTCCCCTTGCAAGACTTCGATGCGGGCCAGGCGGGCATCGGGGCCGTGGACGCGCACGCGCACCACTGAAAAACCATGCTCTGACAAAAAGCTTTCGGCAAGATGGATCCTGCGCAAAAGATCGGAATCAAAGCGCTGATAGTACTCGACGCGCGAGGCCAGGCAGGGGGATGATGGCTTGGAGGCGCTTTTTAGCTTGTGAATGGCGCTCAAGGCGCGAATTTCATCCTTTGAAAAACCGCATAAAGCCAGGGGACTTGAGACTTTCAAATTCTTCAGGGCCGCAAGTCCCGGGCGGTAGACATAGAGATCATCATGATTGGTGCCGTCGATGACGGCTTTAAGGCCGTCGCGCCCGGCCTCCTTTATGATCGCAGAGAATAACAGGCTTTTGCATTGAAAACAGCGATCGGGGTGGTTGCGGGTGACGGCCTCAGAGGAGAGGGCATTTGCCTTGACCTTGTGCAGAGTGACGCCAAGTTCTTTGCAAAAAGCTTCGGCTTCATCTTGCGCATGTTTGTCATCAAGGCTGCTTACGACATAGTAGGCCCCAAACTTGATCTCCTTGAGCGTGCTTAAGATATACAAAAGATAAGAGCTGTCCACGCCTCCCGAGCAGGCCAGAGCCAGCCCCCCTTCTTGATGATAAAGCTTTAATAAAAAAGATTTTAAGTCATCTTCTTTGACCATCAGCTCGTCAGTGTTTAACCATTCTGACACCGTTTAACTCTCCCAATACAGCAGCGTGGATCTTAGGATAAGGCACATTAAGCTTTACGCTTAATTCCTTTAAGGATTCAAATTCGGGGTATTGGCGCACCTGCACATCACCGCTTTCAGAAGGCACCAAGACCTCCTTGACGGCGACAGTGCCAAAGGATGTTTTAACTTCCTTTAAGCTTCGCTTCAGCATCAGCCGCTGCATCGGTGTTCTGCGCACCCCGATGGTGGTGCTTTGATTTAAGATGAGCAAAGATAACTTGTCTTGCAGCGCTTCATCGCACAAGACGGTCAAAAGCACCCCGGGTCTTTGTTTTTTCATCAGGCAAGGCTGCAAGAAGACGTCTTTGGCCCCGGCCTCAAGCAAAAGCTGCATGAGATATCCCATGTTCTCAGGGGTGCAATCGTCTATGTTGCTTTGTATTTGCACGATGCCGCCTCCGTCCAAAGAGCGCATAAACTGTGTCTTTTGAGGCTTTGGCGCTGTTTGAGGCTCTATGAGCATGGCCCGCACGATGGAGGGGACGGCGTAGGCTCTTTTGCCTGCGCCTTGTCCTGTCTTTAAGATCTTAAATTCATCAGGCAGGATGTCATGCGTTTTGACGGCTGCGGCCAAGGCTGCCCCGGTGGGGGTGATGAGCTCGCCTTGGGTGTTGCAAAGGCGCAGATTAAGATTGCACTCTTGCACGATGTTGATGACCGCAGGCACGGGCACGGGCAAGATCCCGTGCTCACAGCGCACGCTGCCGCAGCCGTCGGTAAGCGAGGGAATATACACCGCATCAGGCTTAAGATCGTCAATAAGCACGCAGACGCTTAAAATATCTACTATGGAATCAAGAGCGCCCACTTCATGAAAACACACTTCATCAACCCTTATGCCGTGGGCCTTGGCCTCGGCTTTGGCCAAGATCTCAAAGGTTTTGACGCCAAGATCTTTGGCCCTCTGCGAGGCGCTGCTTTTATTGATGATTTGCACTGCCTCATGCAAATTGCGATGATGATGACGATGCCCCTCATGCGTCATATTATGCAGGGGCTTGTGCTCAGGTTCGCCCGGGGCAGCAGGCAGCGGGCAAAGGTTGAGAGGAGACTTGGCATTTGAGGATGGGTGCAATTTGTAAACGGCCATGCCGGGCGCTTCTTTATGGGCGTACAGATACTGCATGTCGTGATCATGATTATCCTCATCCAAGATCACGTCAAAATCGGTGCACTGCAATGATTGTTTGGCAACCTTGGCAATTTTGATTTGAAACCCCTTGCAGTTTAAGCTTGATAAAACCTCTTCAAGCTTGTGCAGATCTGCCCCCAAATCAATGAGCGCTGCGGCCAGCATGTCTCCGCTTAAGCCTGTTGAGCAATCTAAATACAAAGCTGCCATCACACCATCCTTATGTTAATTAAATTATATGCATATCTTGGCAATATATTGACCTGAGATCTAAAATTGTGAACATTCAGACATACTTTACCGATTGGGAGTTTATCTGATGGGACAAAAAGCCTGCGCCATAGCCGTTGTCGATGTTGACGGTGCACACTCCGTTGGAGCAGGAATTGAGCATGGTCAAAAGCGCCGCTAACCCGTGAAAATTGGCCCCGTAACCCACCGAGGTGGGAACGGCGATGACGGGAGCTGCCACAAGCCCCCCGATCACGGAGCCCAATGCCCCTTCCATGCCTGCCACGGCCACCACTGCCGTTGCCTGCTGAAGCTTGGGCACTGCACTGAGCAGACGATGAATGCCGCTTACCCCCACATCATAAAAGCGCTCTGCTTTGGAGCCGAAAAATTCGGCTGTCTGCGCGCACTCTTCGGCTGCCCTGATGTCGGCAGTGCCTGCGGTGCACACGGCGATAAGTCCCTTTTGCTGCTTTGCCCCGCCTTTTTTTAAAAGCCTTGAAAGCGGATCATAGGCAACATCGGGGAATTTGGATTGCACCAAGGCTGCCTGCCTTTCATCGGCGCGGGTGCCGAGGATGGCGTTTTCCCGCTCCAAGATGGCCTCAAAGACGGCTAGCAGATGCTCGTCGCTTTTGCCTTGGCAAAAGACCACTTCGGCCTGACCCTGCCTTAAAGCCCTTTGCGTATCGATTTTGGCATACCCGAGATCCAAAAAAGGCTGATACTTAAGACGGGCCAAGGCATCTTCGGCCGTGACTTCATGCGCGTACACGGCCTTTAACAGCTCTAATGCATCCATATTAATTCTCCCTCAAAAAACAGGCGGTAAGGTGGGCTCCTGCGCCGCGAAGCTTGGGGCGTCCTGTCTTGCAGCAAGGCAGAGCCGATGGGCATCTGCCGTACAGATCGCAGCTGCGGTTCTCGGTCACAGGGCACACGGGATCTCCTTGCAAAAGATAAAAAGGCGCCTCTCTTTTTTGTTTAAAGTTCTTTTCGCTCAAAAGCAGGCTTTGCGAATAGGGGTGATTTAAGATCTTAAGGCTTCGGCCTGCGATCGGGGCATCCTCGATAATGGAGCCGATGTACATCACCAAGATCCGATCGCAGCTTTGGCGCACGGCCTCCAAATTGTGGCTGATAAACAAAATGGTCAATCCGTGCTCAAGCCTGATCTTGGTCAAAAGCCCAAGCAAGGCCTTCTCGTTGAGCGCATCAAGCCCCGAGGCGACTTCATCTAGGATTAAAAGTTTGGCTTTACACAAAAGACTGCGGCACAAAAGCACTCTTTGCAATTGCCCCAAGCTTGCCTCATGAGAGCGTTTGTCCATAAGCGCCAAAGGCAGATCCAAGCTTGCAAACAAGGAGGCGATATCCCTGAGGCTCTCTTGACAGGTTTTGCCCAAAAAGTTTTTGGTGCAGTCGGTTAAAAATTTGCCAAGCTTAAAGTGAGGCGGGATAAGATCCAAAGGATTGGAGCTTAAATACTGCACTTTGCGGCAAAACCGCCTCTCTTTGAGGGCCGCCTTCAGATCCATGCCCTCAAAGCGGATCTCTCCTTCGTATCCTGCAAGAGCGCCGCATAAGATCTTGGCCAAAGTGCTTTTGCCGCAGCCGCTCTCCCCTGCGATGGCGCAAAAAGAGCCCTTATCAAGAGCAAAGCTTACATTGCGCAAAGCCTTAACCTGCTTGCCGTTATGCTCAAAGGAAAATTTGAGGTTTGAGACCTCAAGAAGATGATCACTCAAAGCCGCACTCCTGCAAATAATCCTGATAGGGCTTAAGCACAAACAGATCATTTTGTTTAAACTCTGTGACCGTCCCCTCAAAGGCCAATTTGCCCTCATCCAAAAGATAAATGCTATCTGACATATGCACCGCCACATTAAGCTCGTGGGTGACCATGAGAATGGAAAGATCGCATCGTTGCCTCAAGTCCTTTAAAAAAGCGACAGTCTTGCTTTTGACAGCCGCATCAAGCGGGGCGGTCGCCTCATCTAGGATCAAAAGCTTGGGCTTTGACAAGAGCATCAGTGCCAAGGCTGCGCGCACCAACATGCCGTCTGAAAAATCTTGGGGGTAAGAGCGCCACAGCCTTTGAGGATAGGCCAAGGATAAAGAGGAGAGAGTTGCGCACATTTGATCTTCAAGTTCTTTAAGACAGGTCAGCCCCAAAGCCTTGGCATATTCGATGGCGCTTTGCCCGAAGGTAAAGCGCTCATCAAAGTAGGCGCGCGGGTTTTGCAAGATCAAATTTAAACTGCGGCCGATGCACCTGCGCCTTTGTTTTTTATCGCACAAATCAAGCCCGTCAAATTCGAGCCTGTCCGCCGTCACGGTCAAATGCCTGTCTGTAAGGCCGCACAAGGCTTTAAGCAGCGTGCTTTTGCCGCAGCCTGAGGAGCCCAAGACAGTTGCGATGCTGCCTTTTTGAACTTCAAAGCTTACCCCCTCAAGAATAGGCCTGTGCGGGGCGTTTACTGTCAAATTGACCGCTTGCAACAAACTCATGATCTCTGCCTTGTCAGTCATTGTCGTCTTGAGGACGGATCTTCTCGTCGATAAAATAATAATCAAAGGGCGCCTGCCTTACCCCCTCCAAGCCTGCCCGGTACACCTCGTTGCCCTCGGGGTAATTGATGTACAAGGCGGCAAGATCGGCGCTTAAAAGATATGCAATCTCTTGTTGAAGCCTTATCCTCTCATCAAAGCCGACGGTGTTTTGCAAGGTTTCTATCAGGGCATCAACTTGCGTGTTGGCATAGCCTTGAAAGTTGGATTGGCCGCCGCTGTGGTAGTGCGAGCGCAAAAAAGCCTCGCCATCGCCGGTCGGGGCGGAGCTGTCATTGGCCGAGGCCAGATCAAAATTGCCTCCTGCCATATCGTAAAGCAGGTTTTGGGTGGGAATGAGATTTAACCTGATGCCTGCTGCCTTTAAATTTTGCTCCAAGATCTGGGCAATAATCAGGCTGTCGGCACTGCCGTGATCGGCTTTAAACTTGTAATCAAAGCTCAAATTGACTCCGTCCAAATTCAACACGCCGTCATGATCGGTATCCTCTGCCCCAAGCTCTTCCAAAATTTGGCGGGCTTTTGCAAGGTTGGTTTGATACAGCTCAGGAAAGTTTGTTGCCATGGGCAGGGCTTTGGAAAAAAGCGAGGGGGCAGGAGTGCCGCCGATGATTTTTGCAATCTGCTCTTTGTCCGCGCACAAGGCTATGACTTCGCGTATCTTTTTGTTTGAAAGCAGAGGATTTTTAAAGTTCAAATAGACTGCGTTGACCCGCGGCGAGGGGGCTTTGGCTGTCTTCAATTTTGAGTCTTTGTCATCCTCAATTTGTTTTAAGACAGAGGCATCCAAGGTAGCGCTCAGATCCACTCTGCCCGAGAGCAGCGCAAAATAGCGGCTCCCGGCATCTTCGACCTGATAAAACTCCACCTTGTCAAAGGATGAAGGCTCTCCTCTGAAATAGGGGTTGCGCGTCAGGGTCAAAGAGGCATTGGGCTTAAAATCTGCCACCATAAAAGGTCCGGTGCTCAGGGGCCGGTTTTTAAGATCGACTGCCCCTTTAATTTTTTGCAGGGCAAACAAAGGCTCGCATAAATTGTTGGGCAGTGCCCCGTTGGGATCTGCGGTTTTTAAAATCAAGGTTTTATCGTCGATAACCTCAATGTCCTCCAAGACAAAGTGATCTTGGGCTCTTGGGTTTTGTGCGCTGTGCTCAAGGCTCTCTTTGACCGAGAGGGCCGTCACGGCCGAGCCGTCTTGGAATTTGAGATCAGGCACAAGCTCAAGCTTTAAGCTGCGATCATCAAGCCTCTCAAAGCTTTGCACAAGATTGGGACGGGGCATCCCCTCATCGTCAAGCTTGAACAAGGTCTCGCTTGCTCCTGCGCGCACGGCCACCCAGCCGTTAAAATCATCTTTTGCATCCAAGGTCGGGCTGACCCAAAAGTGGCTGACCCTCAGCACTTTTTCATCTTTGCTCTGCGATGGGGCATTTTCACCGTAAGCTGTCCCCCTGCTTTGTGCAATAGTGCCGCCGTCGCAGGCACACAGCGCAAAGCCAAAAGAGGCAAAGATGAGGAGCGGCAATTTGTTCATAAAAGTCCCCGCGGGTCAAAGTAAGCGCGCAATGCGCTGCCCAAAAAGTTAAAGGCTGCGGCACACAAAAAAATGGCAAGCCCGGGGAAGATCATCAAATGAGGCGCCAAGGTCAGACAGTCCTTGCCCTCATGCAATAAAGTTCCCCACGAGGGATGTGGAGGCTGCACCCCAAGACCCAAATAGGACAGTCCTGCCATGGCAATGAGCATGCCGCTGACATCAAGGCACAAGGTCACGCTAAGCTTGGGGTACAGGGCAGGCAAAAGATAGGAGCGCACCTTTTTAAGACCTGCAGGCCCGTTAAACCTGCTTAAGACATAGAAGTTTTCATCCTTTAATTTAAGGCACAAGGAGCGCACCAGCAGGGCATAGTGGATCCACCACACAAGACACAAGGCCAGCATCGAGTTTAAAAGCGATGAGCCCAAGATGGCGGCAATAAAGAGCACGCAGGCGTGATGGGGCATTGAGAGCATCAAATTGATGAACCCGTCGAGCAGGTAACGCACCGGGCGCACCGACAAAGCCGAGCACAGGCCGATGACAATGCCGATGGCTGCACTTAAGATAATGGCCAAAAGCGAGGCATACAAAGATCCCGGGGCTGCGACAAGCAGCCTTGAGAGCAGATCGCGCCCAAGCTTGTCTGCGCCCAGCAGATGATCAAAGCTTGGCGGGGCCAAAGAGGCTGCAATATCCACGGCATCTGCATCATAGGGGGCCGCCCAAGGGCCAAGCAGGGCGGCGATGCAGCACAGCGATGAGAGCAAGGATGCAAGTTTAAGCGCTTTGGGCACGGCTTTTCCCCTTAAGTTTGAGGGAGGCAAGCAGGCTTAAGGTGTTGACCCCCACAAAGACGGCGGTCATCCACAGCACATAGCCCTCAATCAGGGCAAAGTCGCGGTAGGTGACAGCCTCCAAGATCATGGTCCCCAGGCCCTGAATGGAAAACGCTTCCTCGATGATGACGCTGCCGCCCAAAAGTCCCCCGAAGCTTAAGCATAACAAGGTGATCAAGGCGGGGGCCGCCCTTGGCAGCACGTGATAAAGCATGATGACAGGACATGAGATCCCCCGCGCCTTAAGGCCCGTCACGTAATCTTGGCCAAGCTCCTCTGAGATGACCGAGGCCGTCTGCCTGATGTAGTAGCCGGACAAAGGCAGGGCCAAGGTTAACATGGGGGCGATGAGGCCTGCCGGGGTGCCCTCATAGATGATGTCGACAAGCTTGAGTTTGACCCCCAAAACATAAAGCAGCAGCAAGGATAAATAAAAATTGGGCATGGACAAAAAGACAAAGGACCACAGCGAGCACAATTTGGCAGCCCAAGAGCGCGGCCTTAAGGCGCAGACAAGTCCCATAGGCTGCGAGATGATGACGGTTAAGAGCAGGGCACCGCAAGAGAGCAGCAAGGTCACCCCCATGCGCGAGATGATGACTTGCCCGACATCTGACAAAAAGCGCGTCGAGTACCCCAGATCCAGGCAAACAAGGCGGCCCAAATAATTAAGATAGCGCAAGGCAAGGGGCAAATTAAGTTCCAAGGATTGGCGTTTTTGCTCCAAAACCTCCAAGCTTACGCTTATGCCCTGTTCTTCATAAAGCTTTTGTGCCGCATCCGAGGGCAGAGCATCTATCAAAATAAAGGTGAGGGTAACCACGCACCAGGAGATGATTAAAAATCTTTGCAGGCTTTTTAAGATCACCTTTAAGATCATCACGCCTCCGCGAGCAGATCGGCTATCAGTCCTGTCATCAGTGAAGATGCCATTATAAAGATTATGTAACCCAAAAATACTTTGGCGCCCAAAATGATCTTCACTGCACTCAAATTGGTGATTTTAAGGGCCTGCCCGGTCATCATGAAGGCAAGGGCGGCGCCCAAGCTCATGCCGCTTAAAAGCCACTCATGCAAAAGCGGTATGGTGCCGCCGCCGCACACATACAAGGGCACGCCGATGGCAGCGGCGGCTGCCACGCCGATGCCGCTGTTGCGCCCGAAGATGCCTGCAAAAAGGTCGGCGGGCACTGCCCTGGTGAACAAGGAGGCCAGGATAATGCCTATTGCCACATAGATGAAGGTGGCCTTGAAGTTGCGATAAAGATTTTTTAAAAGACGCAAGAGCAAATTGGGATCGGTGTCGCGATTGCGCGGTCCGTTGATGCTCTCAAAGTTAAAAAACCGGCCTCCTGCAAAGCCGTAACGCACGATCACTGCGGCTGACAATGAAATGACAAAGGCGACGATGAGCCGCCCGTAAAAAGCCTCGGGGCCCAAAACCCACGAGTAGATCGCAAGCTGCGGGTTGATAAGGATAGAGCCTGCCATAAAGGCTGCCAAAAAGTCGTCCTTGAGGCCTTGGCGCGACAGGGAAGCTGCAATGGGGATGGTGCCGTACATGCACAAAGGCGATACGAACCCCAAAAGGATGGCCAATATGATCCCGATGAGGCCCCAATTTTTGACCCCGGTGCGGCAGATGAGCTTATTGATGGAGTTTTTGCCAAACACGCTGATGACAGAGCCTATGACCATGCCCAAAAAGTAGTAAGGCAGGATCATGCGTGCCTGAATATCGCTGTAATACCAAAGATAAATAAGCTCGCGCTCAATTGCATCCCACATGTTGCCCTCAATCACAAAGCAAAGCCGGGCTTTGGCCTGTCAAAGCCAAGAAAACGCCAAAGATCCTCTTTAAAGTTCAAAAGCTCAAATCCATGGGATCTTGCGTTTTAAAACGCGCAAAAGCTTTTGATCTTTGCCTGTTTAATGTCAGGGGAGCGCAGGCTCCCCTTGAGAACTTGCTATTTGTCAAGCATGATCAGCTGATAGGCGCGCGAGCCAAAGCCCATTTTTTGGGCGTGATCAAAGATCAAAAGGCCGTTGCGGCTTTCAATGCGCTCTTTTAAGGAGGCGCTGTCGGGGGCAGCGTAGACCAAATCGATGCAGGCTTGATCCAAGGCCACAGGATCTACTGAGGCCAAGATCCCGATGTCGTGCATGTCGGGGGCCGAAGGATTGCCGGCGCAATCGCAATCGACCGACATATTATTCATCACCGAGACATAGAGCATCTTTTGCCCGTCATCGTAGTAATCGCTGACGGACTTGGCAGCCTCGGCCATAGACTCGATGAAGGCATCATGCTCGGGGTTGTTCAAGCCGCCGTAGGGGCCCAAAGCCGACCAGGGCTGAACCTTGGCCGAAGTTCCTGCCGAGTGGATCTGCCACTTGCCGTCTGCTGAAGCCACGCCGATGGAGATGTTCTTCAAAGCACCGCCAAAGCCGCCCATGGCGTGACCCTTAAAGTGGGTCAAAACCAGCATGGAGTCATAATCGGGCAGGTGCGAGCCCACAAGATTCATCTTCAAGTGCATGCCGCCTTCCACCGGGATCTCCATGGAGCCGTCTTCGTCCAAAATGTCAACCGAGGCGATGTCATAAAAGCCGTGATCTTTGATGACTTGGCGGTGGGCGGCGTTGGATGCGCGCGAGCCGCCGTAGGCGGTGTTGCACTCGACGATGGTGCCGTCAACTTTGGAAACCAGATCTTTTATCAAAGAAGGCTTGAGGTAGTGATTGTTGCCCGCCTCCCCCGTGGAGAGCTTGACAGCCACATTGCCCTGCAGCGTGACACCTAAGGCCTCGTAGGCCTTCATCAGGCCTTCGGGGCTGATGTCGGCGGTAAAGTACACCGCAGGGGCCGAGACGTCGGCGGTGCGATGTTCAAGCTTGTCAAAGTTTATGTCTTGGGCAAAGGCGGCACAGGATGCAAGGCAGGCTGCGGCCAAAGCGGTTTTAATCAAGTTTTGCATAAGTCTCTTCCTCTGTTTGGGTTTTAAAAACCATAGTTTAATCAAATTCCCAGGTGCGCTTTGATGCTCTTCATTTTGAACGCTTGTTCAACCTTAAAGGGACAGCGCCTGTCGCAATGGCCGCAGCCGTTGCAATCGCCTGCGTGTTTGGGCAATTGCAGATAGTGATCGCGTGCCATCTCATCGCCTGTCAGGCTGAGATCATAGTATTTGTTGATAAGCCCCACATTAAGTCCCAAGGGGCAGGGCGAGCAGTGGTTGCAGTAAACGCAGCGCCCCATCAAAGCCTTGGGGGTGCTTTGTCCTATGCAGCTGTAATCAAGCTCCTCTTGTGTTTTGTCAAAGTACTTTAACAAGTCTTTGACATCGCCAAGGTTTGCAAACCCGGGCACCGTTGTGACCACGGCGTTTTTGTCCAGGGCATAGCGCAGGCATTGGCTTGGAGTGAGGGCAACGCCCAAGGGCGAGCGCTTTTCATTCAAGAGCAAACCGCCGGCAAAAGGCTTCATGACGCTGATCCCCACGCCTTGGGCTTGAGCCTTCAAATAGAGTTCTTGTCTTTCTTGGGCCTCCCCGAAGGCATAGTCGCCGTGATTGTAGTCAAAGGCAGGATTAATGGAGAACATCATCAGATCAAGATCAAGCTCGTCCATCGCCATCCTCGCTATGGCAGGGGTGTGGGTGGAAAGCCCCAGGTGCCTTATCAAGCCTTGCTCTTTTAAAGAATGAATATAGTCCAAAATGCCGTTTTTATAAAACAGTCTAAAATCTTTTTGTGTGTCGATGCAGTGCAGCATGCCAAAGTCGGCATACCCTGCCCCCGAGTCTTCAAGATGCTTTTCAAAGGCCTGTTTTATTTTGTTTAAATTGCGCGATAAGGCATATTCGCCGTTTGGGTAGACGGCCCCAAAGTGCATTTGCACAAAATAATTTTGGCGCGGATAGTGGCAGGCTGCCAAACCAAACGAGCGGTAACTGTCCTCGTAATAGCAGCACAGGTCAAAAAAATTGATGTCATGCCCCAGGGCATAGTCGATGCTCTCTTCGACCTGTGCGCTTTTGGCAATGCCCAATCCCAAACCAAGCACTCCGATCTGCTCCGTGCTGCGGGGAAGTTTACGGTACTGCATGAAAACCTCTTATCCTAAATCAGCCTTTCAACTGTACAAAAATTGATGCAAGCTTAAAAGAAGAGGGGACCAAGTAAAGAGGATTTGGCAAAAATTCGGCATAATCCGGCAAGTACAGGCACAAGGGCACATTAAGCTTCCTGCACTGCACCTGAATGAAACCTTGCTTTATCCAAATGAGATCAGCTTGAGCCGCGGGATTTTTTGTACAAGCTCAAAATGGCGAACTCGTCGTTGAGCCTTTGTTCGCGCTTGGCTTCAAGCTTCTGCCGCTCCTGCTTGTGACGTTCGATGAGATTTTCGATGATCTTGCGGGCCTGCTGTTTTTTGAGATAGTTTTGATTGAGCAGCTCCACGCGGCGTTTTAAGGCCTCCTCGTCAATATGCTGTCTTTGAATGATGGCATCAAGCTTTTCCAAAAAAGCCTGATAAGAGGTCAGGGCGAGGGTGGAGACGCCCTTGCGGCCGCGCGAGTGCATCTGTTCGATGTAATCTTTGCGGTAGTTTTCAATAATGACCATCTGCTCTTGAAAGCGGGCGAGGTGATCGCGCTCGGACAAGTAGTACTTTAAGGCCTCCTGCTCTTGGCGGTGCCTCAAATCGAGTAATTTGCCTAAAGTGCGATCGCTTAGGGGCATAATCTTCAATGAGCATGAAAATGGGAGGCCAAGATGGCTATCAGCACTCCTGACAACAAAAACACAAGCGAGCTTAGAGGCCCTGCCTCATCGTTCTTGTGCAACAGCCTCGGCATGAGATTGCACAAGGACACATAAATAAAACTCGCCGCCGCAACGGCCAAAGCATAAGGGATGAGAGCCTGAGCGGAGGTCAGCACAAAGTGCGACAAGATGGCGCCGCATTGCATGCCGGCAAAGGCTGCAAGCATTACGCAAAAGGCTTTCTCTTTGCTTAAGCCAAACTCGGCCAGCACGGCATAATCGCCAAGCTGTTGGGGCATTTCATGGGCCATGACCGCCAAAGTTACGGCAAAACCCACTCCCGCATCGAGCATAAAAGCCGATGCAATCATCACGCCATCGCAAAAAGCATGCAGGGCCGTGCCGCTTAAAATTGAGATCCCCGCTCCCGCCGCGGCCGCAGGCACGGACGCAGGCCCCCCATGATGGCGGCCAAAGGGCAGATGAGTGCTTGAGCACAAAATTTCGACGCAGGCTAAGAGCAATACGGCGCACAAGGCCGTCAAACCAATGGCGTGGGGATCGTCGCCTTCATGCACGGCTTCGGGCAAAAGATGGGTGAAGGCCAGGGTCAGGAGCACTCCTGCGGCTATGGTGGCCAAAGGCCTTGAGGCGCGCACCACGCGCTGAGGTCCGATCAACAAGGTTATGGCAGCGCTGCATGAGGCAGGCAGGGCTGCGGCTATCATGGTTAAAAACAGCATCAGATTTGTTCTCGCACGGCCAAGGCCACCGCCAAGGCCTCTTGTGTGGCTTTAATGTCATGCACGCGCAATATGACGGCGCCGCGCTCTGCGCATAAAGCTGCCGCCGTTGCCGAGCCTGTCACCCTGTCCTCAGGGTTCCTGACCCCCGTAACCTCTCCTATCATGTTTTTGCGCGAGAGGGCCGCCACCAGGGGAAAGCCCCTTTGTGCAAATTCATGGAGGTGTTTGAGCAGTCTGAAGTTGTCAGCCGTGCTCTTGCCAAAACCAAATCCGACGTCCCACAAAATATGCTGTCTTTCAAAGCCTTTGTCAATCAAACGCATTGATCTTTGCGATAAAAAATCCAGGACTTCCTGCACCACATCATCGTAAGAGGGCTTGTTTTGCATGGTGGAGGGCGATCCCTGCATGTGCATCAGGATAACCGGGATCTTAAGCCTCAAGGCCGTCTCTTCGGCCCCCTCAAGCTGCAAGGCGCGCACGTCGTTCCAGATATGGGCTCCTGCCTTGAAGGCCTCCTCCATAACTTTTGGCCTTGAGGTATCGATGCTGACGGCCGCATCAAAGCGCCTGCACACCGCCTCGCAGATTGGGATCACCCGGCTAAGCTCTTCATCTTGTGTTGGAGGGGCCGAGCCCGGGCGCGTGGACTCGCCTCCGATGTCGATGATGGCTGCCCCCTCCTTGAGCATGGTATCAACCCGTCTTAAGGCCTTATCCATATTTTGATAAGAGCCCCCATCCGAAAAAGAATCGGGGGTGACATTTAAAATGCCCATGATCTTGGGGCGGTTAAGATCAAGCACCCGGTTGTGAAGCTTAAGCTGCATAAATTCCTCAAACTTGCCATGACGGGCAACAGTGTATGCCAAAGCCCTTGATTTTCCCAACGCCAAGGCCTCAAAAAAGAAAAGAGGGCGCTGCCGGGGACTTAAAGCATCAACCAAGCCTTTGGTCAAACGGCACCTTGGGGGCTGGCTTTTGGGTTTTTTGGCAAGGCGTCAATAGCCTTGGGCTTTGAGGCTCGGCCTTTGCGCTGCAATCTTGGAGTTCTTGCTCTTGTCAAGCTGAGCTTTGCCTGCCGTGCGCTTGCGCATCAGGCGCTGGCAGAAAGCGCGTTCCCAGGCAATTTGCGTGCGTTGTTCAAGCCTGCCTTTCCAATAGGAAACAAAGGCGCTCAAATCCTGCTCGCTGAAGGTGGGATCGCCCAAGCCGCTGACAGTCGCCGCATGGGCAAAGCTTGCTCCCGGGCGCCAGTTGGAGTGCATGGCAAAAGGCAAAGAGGGCAGATCGCCTATGCTTTGTTCAAACAAGGGCAGCTGCACGGTTTGTCCCCACTCAAAGGCATCGGCATCAAAACTTAACAAGCCGCGATCGCTCAACTCCTGCAAGATTTCAAAGCACGATTGCTCATCGCAAGGCACAGGGCAGTTTTGAGACGAGCCATTGTCCAAAAAGGCCGAGAGCTCTTGCAGCGAAACTGCAACCGGCCCCTGCTCGGCCTTAAGGCGCAGCCACAATAAATAAACGCTGCGCGCAGCATGCGAAAGCCCTTGGGATGTCAGCAAATATAATTCTGCAGAGGTCATCTTAAAACTTGTTTTCGGGCACTTGCGAGATCAAAGGCTTGCCCTGCAAATAGGCATCCACGTTGGACAAAAGCAGATCTGCCATGGCTTTTCTCGTTTTATGGGTGGCCGAGCCCACGTGCGGGGCAATGATGACCTTGGGGCTTTGAGTGAAATAATCGGGAATGCGCGGCTCGTCGTCAAATACATCCAAGGCAGCCCCTGCAATGACGTTGTTTTGCAAAGCTTCGATCAGAGCCTGTGTATCCACCACGCTGCCGCGGGCAATATTGACAAGATATCCGCGCGGCCCCAGCGCTTCCAATACCTGCTTGTTGATAAGATGACGGGTTTGGGCGGTGCCGGGCACGGCCAAAATCAAGACATCGGCAAAGGAGGCCAGATCCAGGATATTGTCAAAATAGGCATAGGGCAGATCTTTTTGATGGCGGGCCAGGTACCCCACTTGCATCTTAAAGGCTTTGGCGCGCGCTGCAATCTCAAGGCCGATGCGTCCCATTCCTGCAATGCCGCATTTTAAGCCGTTGACGGCCGTAGCCAGAGGATAGGTGCCGTCGGTTTCCCAGCGGCCTTGTGCTGCGTAAATGTGGCTTTGCACCAAATCGCGGGTGATGTTCAAGGTAAAGGCCATGGCCAGATCTGCCACGTCATCGTTAAGCACATTCGGGGTGTGGGAGATCAAGATCTTGCGGCGGTTGGCCTCATCAATATCTATGCCGTCATAGCCCACTCCGAAGTCGGCAATCAGCCGGGCCTTGGGGTAGTGCTGATATTCTGAAGCAGGAAAACGGGTGCCGCCTGAGACCACCACTATTTCGGCTTCTGCCCGGGCCTGCCTTAGTAGCTTAGGATCGGCTTTATCCAATTCTCTTTTTAAACTGACCTGCCCGCGCTTTGCAAGCTCCTCAATGCAGTAGCTGTCAACAGAGTGGCCGGAGGCCGCCACAAAGATCTTAATGCTCATATGCCATCCTTTCTCATTGCACAAACATCAGGCTGATTAAGATATACCAAAGCAAGCGCCCTAACAAGCAGGCGGCGTCTCAGATCAGGGCGCAGCTTTTGGCAAGTTCGCAGTTCTCAACGCGAAGATCCCTTTGGCTTGCGAGCCCGGGCTCTTGATGCAGGCAGGGCCCCAAGTTTAAGAGCGCTGCCTTTTGAAGATCCCTGCCGTGCCTTAAGCTCAGATCCTGCCCTCTTGCTTTAAATAGGCCATCAGGCCCTCGAGGCCTTCTTGAATATCGGCACGGGTGCGCTCAAAGTCGCGGGTGTACCAAGGATCGGCAATGTCTTCTCCTGAGCGGTCGGTAAAATCAAGCAGCATCTTGATTTTATCTTGAGGAAGGCCGGGGAAACGCCGTTTCAAGCGGGCAAAATTGCTTGCATCCATCAGGATGATGAAATCGTAGTCTTCAAGATCCGAGGCGGTTATGACCCGGGCGCGTTTGCCTGAGCAATCGATGCCCATCCTTTTGAGCAGCGCCCTGACAGGCGGGTAGACCGGGTTGCCTTCTTCTTCGTTTGAGACGGCAGCCGAAGCAACCTCAATGGGGCAGCCTTCTTTTTTCACCATGTCTTTTAACAAGAACTCGGCCATGGGAGAGCGGCATATATTGCCATGACAAACCATCAATACCTTAATCATGGGATCTCCTTTAAAACTTGGGTGATCCTAACACACCTTTGAGGCAAGGGCAGCCGTGAGTGCAAAGAAGCATCGGAGGCCGGAAGATGAGAGCATAAAAAGGCGCAAAGATCTGTAAGGCAGGGTCAGCTTAAGAGAGGATTAAAAAAGACGAGCTCGGGGCAAGCAACCGCGGCGGCCTTTGAAAATTGACCGCAGCCTGCCCCTTTCCTTAATGCCGCCGGGGCGGCATTAAGGGCAGATGGTTAATCAAAATTAAGAGCCCAGCAGCGACAAAGCGATCTGAGGTCTTTGATTGGCCTGAGTCAGGATGGTCTG
>CAZYXT010000003.1:0-45822 GCA_964651505.1 uncultured Enterobacterales bacterium | reverse complement strand
CGTACCATAGCAAGCCGGATACATGGCATGTATACCGTCGCGACGGCTCTGTCTATGATCCGCTCAAAAAGCGCAGCCGCGATAAGCGCACGCCGCCTGACAGATAAAAAACGGCATATGAAGATATAGCCCCACTTGGCTGCGAATTTGCAATTAGAGAAATTAAATGACAAGGCCGGCAAGAAGGAGTCTAAACAAGCATCTGAGCCTCAGCAGCCCTCCGGGCCCCAAGAGCGGGCAGCCGCAGGCTCCTAAGATCTTATCGATTTATTTTGACGTAACAAAATCTCGGGCTAATATCAAGTAAGATCTCGTGCAATCACCCTGCCGGGCGTGTGCCATCTCATTTCAAATCTGATAAAATTTTGCAGAATTTTTTCCAAACAGCAGGCCTGCAGATCGCTTGGTATGCGGCCGTGCATTTTGATAGGGATTACAACAATGTCAAGCGTAGCCTTTTTGACGCTCGCCATTTCGCTTGCGGCGGTAATAGGTATTCTTCTGGGCCTGGTCAAGATCAAGGGGATAGGCTTAGGTATAGGCGGCGTCTTGTTCTCAGGCATTTTGGTGGGGCACTTTGCCCACGAGTGGTACGGCCTGACCACAAGAACTCCCGAGGGTCTCACTCCTGACGGATGCATTTTAAGCTATGTGCAGGAATTCGGTCTGATTCTTTTCGTATACGCCATCGGCGTGCAGGTAGGTCCGAGCTTCTTCTCTTCTTTGCGCTCCATGGGCGCCAAGCTTATCAGCTGGGTGGTGCTCATCATCCTCATGGGATGCGTTATAGCCCTGACCCTTCACTTCTGCGGCATCGTGCCGGTGGATGCCATGGTCGGCATTTACGCAGGAGCCATCACCAATACTCCTTCTTTGGGCGCAGGCTCGCAGATGATAAGAGACATGGCCTCCTCCTTCTCGGATCAGGGCATGGATCCCATCGCCATGGGCTTTAACGACTTCGTGGTGCCTTCGGCTTATGCCATGGCCTATCCTTTTGGCGTAGTGGGCCTTTTGATGACCATGATCATCATTCGCCTGGTCTTCAGGGTCAATGTCGAAGAAGAGGCCGAGAAGTACGAAAAATCCAAGAGTGCAGGCCGTCCTTCCATAACCACCGTCAACGTTACCGTCAAGAACCACGCGTTTTTCGGCAAGACCGTGTTTGAAATTCCGGGAGTCAAAGAAGGCACCGTGGTGGTTTCGCGCATCAAACACGACGATGAGCTTTCTGTTCCCACCCATGAGACTTTGATGCAGGAAGGCGACGTATTGCATTTGGTCGGCGCTCCCGAGCATGTCCACAAGGGCGTCAAGGCCATCGGCACGGCTTCGCATGCCAATCTGACCACTCACGGCACCCATATCGCGGTGCAGCGCATCATCGTCACCAACTCGGCTTTATACGGCAAGCACCTGGGCTCTTTGCATCTTGAGACCCGTTTCAGCCTGGTGGTCTCCAGAATCGTCAGATCAGGCGTTCAGTTCATGCCATCGCCTGACATGAAGCTGATGTTCGGCGATGAGCTCAATGTAGTGGGCCGCCCCGAGAACATCAAAGAGGCAGGCAAGATCGTCG
This sequence comes from uncultured Enterobacterales bacterium, assembly GCA_964651505.1. Lineage (GTDB taxonomy): Bacteria > Pseudomonadota > Gammaproteobacteria > Enterobacterales > Succinivibrionaceae > Avisuccinivibrio_A. The sequence continues at coordinate 44,243 of CAZYXT010000003.1, read as the reverse complement.
GCAACTCTTCGGCCGAAATGCACAAGGTTCCCATGCTGCCTATTTTCGTGGGTTTGATCTTGGGCATTGCCTTGGGCTCCATCCCCATCCCCGTTTCGGGCGTTCCTGCTCCGATGAAGCTGGGCGTGGCAGGCGGTCCTCTGGTCATGGCCATTTTGCTGTCGCGCTTTGGCGGAACCTGGACCTTCAACAAGATGCATTGGACTATTCCTCTGGCAGGTTTGTCGGCCCTGCGCGAAATCGGCATCACCCTGTTCTTGTCCATCGTGGGCATCAATGCAGGCGCCTCGGGCTTCTGGGACACCCTGACCAATGGCCCGGGGTTCACCTGGCTGTGCTGGGGTACTTTGATAACCTTCATCCCGGCCATGATGGTGGGCGTGCTGGCCTTTAAGATCTCCAAGGTCAACTACCTCGTCTTGTGCGGCATGCTGGCAGGCTCTTCGACCAATCCTCCGGCATTGGCCTTTGCCAACGGCATTCACAGCAACCCTGAGGCTTCATCATTGGGTTATGCCACTGTCTATCCTCTGACCATGTTCTTGCGCATTCTGTCGCCTCAGATCATGATCATCATCGCAGTGCTGGCAGCAGGCTATTAATTTGATGTCTGCTCAAAACCACAGCCCCCGCCCTTTGGGCGTGGGCTGCCCCCTTTATGCCCTGGGCTGTGCCCTGACAGGCTATAACTCAAGCCTCAGGCGCTTTGCAATTTTCATCTTGTTCTACCCTCTGATTGCTCTCATCGCTCTGATCTGCCCCATGCTTTTGCCTTTGTATTTGAATGCCAATATCAAAGATGGCGCCAAGGCAGGAGGAGAGCATGCGGGAGTTGGGTTTTTGGCTCTTTTGGAGCTTTTGTATCTGGCCGCAGGCTATGGGATCTTGCAGATGGTCTCAAGCCTTACGGACAAAGCCATGGCCCGCTACATGCAGGCAGCCTCCGAGAATGAAGTTTTGCAAATTGCCACTCCCGAGCAGCTTGAGTTTGCCTCAAGCGTCACCTTCTACTCATCGATGGCGGCTTTGGCACTGGTGGCGCTGATGCTTTCTCTTATGGCGCTGACTTTGGGCCGGGTGATTGACCGGGCGCGCGGCGCAACCTTGGCAAGACAGGCCGTTTTATACAATCTGCCCGGGTTCATGCTGATTTTGGCCTTGTTTTGGGCGGCCTTTTTGATGATCGAAAGGCATTTTGCCCATTTTAAGATGCTGGCCGTGGAGGCCATGCTGACGGGGGCGGAGTACTTTAACCCCGCGGTGCCTTTTTTGCTGTTGCGATCTTACGCAGCAGCGGTTTTGTTGATAACTTTATGCCTGATGCTCATGATGAGCTTGGGCCTGATTAAAACTGCCTATGTTAAGTTACCCTCAGATCCTCAAGATCCTAGATGATCGCCATGTTTGCTATAAGCTGTATCATCACAAGCCCGTGGCCACCAAGGAAGATGATGCCAACTTCCCCAAGATGGACGGCATCATCGTCAAAAACCTGGTTTTGACCAACAAAGACAAAGATCTGGTGCTCTTTACCCTGCCCATCGACGAGAGGGCAGATCTTAAGGGGCTGTCGGACTTTTTAAAGCTCAAGCGTTTCTCCTTTGGCAAAAAGTCGGATCTGGCTTTTTTGGGAGTGCCCCCGGGCATGGTCAGCCCTTTGAGCCTGCTCAACGACATCGGCGGCAACTTTACCTTTGTGGTGTCCTCTTCTTTGAGCAAAGACAGCCTCATCAATTGTCATCCCGTCAAAAACAACATGAGCCTTGACATCAGATTGGGCAGCATCTTAAAGCTCTTGGATGAATTCGGGCACCCTTGCGCCCTTTTTTACGACAACGAGCACGCTGCGGCATGACAAATATCATCGTGGTCTTTACAATGTCATCTATCCCAAGATGTAAGATAAGGTCATGTCAGTGCATACCGCAAAAATCATTGCAGCTTTAAGTTTGCTTGTTGCCGCAGGCGTGCAGGCCTTCCCCGACGAGGAGAGCCTGACCATCGTCGAGGAGCGCAGCTACAGCACCACCGTCATCAAGTTGCCGGTTTTGTGCCGCAACGAAAAAGCCCGTCCTTTGTGCCGCAATCTTTCCAATTTCTTTACCCGCATTTTCGAGCAGGATCTCATCACAAGATCCAACGAGCGCATCGACTTTGACGAGCCGGATTTTGACAGCTTCAAATTAAAAGGCCGCCAAAACGTCTATTTGTTCTTTTTGCACAATACCGACGCTCCGCTGATCACGCTGTATGCGGTGATCTTCCAATATGTGCCGGGAGCCCCCGACAGGCGCATAGTGCAGACTTTCAACTTTGACCGCGAACAAGAGCATAACTTAAATTTCAGCGAGCTCTTTGAGGACAGTAAGCTTGCGGCCATGCTGGTGGCAAGATTCATCGAAAAAGAATACCAAGACTCGCCAAATCCCATGAAAGATCTCTTGATAGCCGCCACCGAGTACAATCCTGCCAACTTTATCGTGGTCAAAGACGGCTTGCGCTTTTTCTTTGCGCCGGGGCTGGTCAACTCGGATCTGAATTTGGGCAAGATCCACACCGTCAAGATCCCTTTGTCTTATTTGCAGGAGGCAGGCCCCAGGGAGCGCTGGTGGCCCTCTGCGGGCGATGAGGCAAAAACCGCCAAACAAGGATAAAGACTGTCATGATCAAAACCATCCGCAAAATGCAGCCAAGCGATGCCGCGGCGGTCAACGAGATTTTCGTGCAGGCGCGCATCTTCATGGCAAAAACCGGCAATCCTCATCAATGGGCAGGCGCGTACCCGGGGATCCCCGAGATCGAGCAGGACATCAAAAACGGCTCAGGCTACGTGCTTGTGGGGCAGGAGAACGGCACTCAAAAGGTGATCGGCACCTTCTCGCTGTTTGATTATGAGCCCTCGTATGACAAGATTGAAGGGGCGTGGCTGGATGAGGGCCCTTATGTGGCAGTCCATCGCCTGGCCACCACGCACGAAGATCACGCGGGGTCCTTCATCTTAAAATATTTGATGGAGCGCTTTTGCTCCATCCGCATCGACACCATGGACAGCAACCGTCCTTTGCGTTCTTTATTGGAGAAATTAGGCTTCGTGCAGACGGGCATCATCTATATCCAAGGGCGCGGGCCGCGCACGGCCTATCAGTATTTAAGGCAGGAGATAAAACCTTAGGGTGTGCATGGCATAAATAGTTTGTCATTATTGCTGCTTATAGTCTGTCATATTCCCCTTATGACAGACATTTTATGGCTTTAATGACAAGCTATAAATGTCAAATCTTCTCAGGGGCTTTTTTATCTTTTAGCGGATGATTATCAGGATTGCAAGGGGAGATGCAGGCTGTCGGGACCGTCAGCGTTGCCGGGCTTTTGGCTTTTTGACCTTACTTTGCAGATAAAAAAGATCCAAGCTTGCGCTTGGATCGGAAGATAGGGCAATTTTTGCCAAGCTGTCAGTTGTATGATCAGGCTGCCAAGGAGCGGCTGATCTCCTCCAAAGTCTTGCCCTTGGTTTCAGGCATCATGAACTTGGCCCAGATGATCTGCAAGACCATCATCACGCAGAAGAAGCCGAACATAAAGCCCGTGTCGAAGTTGGCAATGGCGATGGGGAACAACAAGGTCAGAGCGGCTGCAAAGATCCAGTGAGTAAAGCTGCCCAGAGATTGGCCTTGGGCACGGGTGTCGGTGGGGAAGATCTCCGAGATAAAGACCCAGATGATGGTGCCCGAGCCTACGGCATGGGATGCGATGAAGATGATCATGCAGATCAGGACGATATAGCTTGAGGCACCAAGCTTTGTCGAAGCTTCATGGGAGATGGCAGCCGCGGCTTGCTGCACGGCAGCATAATCATCGGCATGAGCGGAGCTTAGCTGCTCGTTGCCCGTGATGGCGATGAGCTTGGCCAAAGCGCCGTCATAATCTTCGAAGGCCTGAGTTTTGTCATCTTGGGTAAAGTAAACCGTGCCCTCTTGAATGTTGATGACCCTTTGAGCTGCGCTTTGGGTGTCGATGGCAGCCGAAACCACTTTAAGCTCGCCCATGCTGAAGAAGGCGTAAGTGCAGACTGCCAGGCTTAAGATGTAACCGCAGCAGCCAATCAGCAACAGGGTGCGGCGGCCGAGCAGGTCGATGAGCCTTAAGCCTGCGAAAGTTGCTATAAGGTTGGTAAAGCCCAGAGCAATGGCTGCTGCCATCGGATCTTCGAGGCCCGACAGGCTCAAGAGGCGCGGGGCAAAGTACAAGATGATGTTGATGCCCGACAACTGATTGAAAGCTGCAATCAGGAAGGCAAACAAGATAGGGTAGCGCAATCTTTTGGTAAAGAATTTGGCACTGCCCTCTTTAAGCCTGCTTTCTTCGGCGGCGCTGTCTTTGACCGATTGGACCAGCTCGTCAAGCTCACGCTGACCCATCTGAGAGTTGATCATGGAGAAGACCTTGCGGCCCTCAGCTTCGCGCCCTGCCTCGACAATCAGATAGCGCGGCGATTCGGGGAGCATGAAGCACAATACGGTGTAGAGGGCTGCAGGCACAAGCTGAATTCCCAGCATGTAACGCCAGGCGGTCTCATCGGAAGCAAGCTGCGCTATCACGAAGTTTGAGAAGAAGGCCAGCAGGATGCCAAAAACGATGTTGAATTGGAACAGGCCGGTCAGTTTGCCTCTATCCTTGGCAGGAGAGATCTCGGCAATAAACAAGGGCGCGGCAATGGTGGAAATGCCGATGCCTACGCCGCCGATGAATCTGAAGATGGAGAATGACCAAAAATCCCAGGCAAGTGCAGTGCCGGCTGCGCCTGCCAGGAACAAGAAGCCGTTGAAGATCAAGGTCTTGCGGCGGCCCCACCTTGCCGTTGGAATGCTGCCTACAAGAGAGCCCAATACGGTGCCCCACAAGGCCGAGCTGATGGCCAAGCCGTGCATGGTGCCCGATAATGACCACAGTTGTTGAATTTTAGCTTCGGCACCTGAAATCACCACTGTGTCGAAACCGAAGAGCAGGCCGGCCAAAGCCGAGGTCACCGCCCAGATCACAAGTCGCATGTTCATCTTAAGAAAACTCCACAATTTCGATGAGGAAAATGGACAGGTCTATCTTAGGAAAATGCAAGCAATGGAAATGTGATCAAAGTCATCTGCAAAAATGCAATACTTTGCATGCAAAAATAATGACAAGAAAAACCAACGGTTTTGAATGCCTTTTTATGGGTTAACCTATTGATTTTAAAAGGAATTTAAAGAACAGATCTTAAATAGTGTTTGCATTATGAAAATGTTATTTTGCTCACAGTTTTGTGCGAAGGCGAAATCATGCAAATGATAAGGCATCAAATTGTAATCTTTTACGAAAATTTCCAGGGGAAAATGACGGATTAAATGCAAAAAAGAAGGGGTTTATGCAAATCTTGCGGCAAGTTTTTTAAACTTTTGCGTCCCTCAAAACACTCTCAAATCTTTCAGGATAAAACCAAGCGCAGGCAACAATGGCAGGCGCCGCGACAACTGTCGGGCCTGCGCGCAAACCCTGCGCCAACCTGTGTTATTTAGGGAAGGCTATGACGCAAGATTTTGGCAAAAGGCGCGTTGCAATCGAGGACGGGCGCAGTTTTAACAGAAGAGCAGGGCCCGGCCCTGCTTAAGATCAGCCGTCAAATCCCAATTTGGCGTTTTCTTTGCCGTTGATGCCTTGGAACAGGTGAACGTTGCGTTCGGCATCGTGTTTGCCCGAAGAGAAGGCCTCAAGCTGGGCTTGGGTAAAGTTGTTGCGCGTTCTGCGCATGGAGGTCAGATTGGGATGGTTCTTGGTGATGTAGGTGTCGATGAGTTTTTGCTCTTCGATGGATTGGGCAAAGTCGACCACCTTCTCGTGAACCTTGTTCAGCCAGCCGAAAACGTAGGCTTTGGTGTTCTTGCGCACCTCGCGATCGACGGTTTTGCGGATGTAGCCCTCGTAATCGGTGTCGTAAGAGGCGATCAGGCTGAACACATCGAGGATATCCAAAGTCGAAAGCTCTTTTAACAAGTTCTTTTTGACCCTGGCGCGCTCTTTGGCCGAAAACTCCTTTTTGACGTTGCTGGCCTGTCGGGCCAAGACCGTGTAGGTATAGCAGGCGGTGGCCAAACGCTGCTCGGGGCCGATGAATACGGTCTTGGTGGCAACGCTTTTGGTGGCGGTGGGGGAGTTGTAAGAGAAGTTGATGTAGTAATCCACCCCGAAGGCCTTGGAGATGATGCTGGCCAAAGTAGTGTAGAGCACGCGATCGCGCATGGCAGGCACAATCATTTCTCCTTGCTCCTTGATTTCGGAGAGGGTGACGTCATCCATGGAGATCTGATACTCTTTCATGAGCTTCTGAGCGCGGCTCAGAGCCAAGGAAGCTTCATTCTCATTAGCGCTTTTGGATAAGGCCATGAGCTTTTTAATCTTCTCAAATACTTCTTGCTGGGTCATATGAATTACACGCTGAACTTGCCTGAATTAAAGGGTGAACGAGTGCTCTAAAGAGTGCAAACAACCTTGGTAATTATAAAAACACGGGAAATTTTAGACAAGTGCCCAAGTCTCACATTCTGCAAGCGCGGCAAATTTTATCGCAAAAAGGCGATGAGAAAGCCCAAGGCATGAGCTTTGTCCTGCCTTGGGGGCAGGATGGGATCAGCATCTTTATGTGAGCTTTGGGCAGAAAACTCTCTTATCTTCCCTGCCAAGGCAAAATTTTGCGCGTCGCCTGCTGCATTTGAGAACTTGTCAAATCTAAAAGCCCAGATCCTGCTTGATTGCATACAATTTTTTGAGCTCATCAATGTTCAAATGCGCGCTTTTAGTTTGAGGGCGCTCTTGGCAATTTCGGCATGAGCGATGATGCCTTTAAAACCTGCCGCGGTTTTGAGGACAATCGCAGGCTTAAGCGTAGACGGCGCGGCTTTTGACGATAAGGGCAAGACTTACGGCGGTTGAGGCCATCAAAAACAAAAAGACGGATTTGAGGCTCAAAGCCGAGGCAATGAGCCCAAGCAGGGCCGGGCCCGAGAGCAGGGCTCCAAAACCTGCCACGCTGAGGGTGGCCACGGCCGAGGGCAGGGGCAGATCTTTTTGCTTGGCGCAGGCTGCCAGAGTCAAAGGGGTGATGTTGGCCATGCCGATGCCGATGAGGGCAAAGGAGAGAAGAAGCACGGGTGTGACAGAGGGAATGAGATAAGCGCAGGACAAGCCTGTCAGCATCAATAAAGCGCCCGCGGCGGCGGTGACAAAGGCCCCGAGTCTTTTGACCACGACATTGGCCGCCAAGCGCATGATCAGCATGGAAAGCGAGACTATGGCATAGCCTGAGGCGCATAAGCTCAGATCAAGATTTGAGCAGGCATCAAGATACAGTGCCGACCAATCCACCATGGCCCCGCCCGTCATATAGGTGGAGGCGGTGATGATGCACAAGATCAAGATAAGTCCCTTGGGGATCATAAAGGGCGCGTCCGTTGAGGCAGTGCCCTGCAGGCGTTTGGGGATATAGGGCAGCGCCTTCAAATTAATAAGGATCAAAAGCAAAAACAGACCTGAGGCCGCAGCCTGCGGCTTAAGCTCAAGAGAAAGCAGGAGCATGCTCAAGAGAGCTCCTCCCGCTTCGCCTCCGGAGTAACAGGCATGAAAAGGACAGAGCAGGGGCAGACGGGTGAGGCGCTCCAAATAGGCCCCGTAAATATTGATGCCCACTTCCAAGGTGCCCAGACACAAGCCCAAACAGAGAACGGCGGCAAGCGTGGCAGGATAGGAGAGCATGAAGGAGGCCAAGGTGAGGGAGGCTGCCGACCCTGCCAGGGCCAGGGCACAGCAAAAGCGCGATCCGACCCTGACGGTCAGGATCCCCGCAGCTCCCATGCCGCACAGCGAGCCCAAGCCGAATGCCAAGATCAAGACTGCCATTGCCGCAGCAGACAGCGACAGCTCTTCTTTGATGATGGGGATCAAGGGCGCCCAGCAGGCCACGCCGAAGCCTGCTGTAAAGTAGCCGATGCCCGCGGCCTTGATCTTAAGCCTGAGGCGCTGTTCAGTAAACGGCCTTGGTTCAGCCTTTGGCCATCTTCTCTTTGAGATCATGATCCACAAGGCTGGCCACTGTGGCATCCGACCAAACGTTAACCCCGGTTTCCAGCATGTCGATGACGGCATAAACAGGCAAAATCATGCCCATCAGCAAGACGGGGATCTGCATGGAGGAGAGCAGGGAGATGGTCAAAAAGTAACAACCCATGGGGACGCCGGCATTGCCGACGGCGGCGATGGTGGCAATAAAGATCCAGGTGATGATGGTGGTTGCCGTGATCTCGATGCCGGCATTTTGCATCAGATACAGCGATGTCACCAAAATGAAGGCTGCGCAGCCGTTCATGTTGATGGTGGTGCAAATGGGCAGCACAAAGCGGGAGATTTTGGGATTGATATGCAAATTATCTTCAGCCGAGGCCATGGTCACAGGCAGGGTGCCTGCTGATGACTTGGAGAAAAAGGCCACAGCCAGCGCAGGCAGCATGCCGCGGGCCACCCTCAAAGGATTAAGACCCCTGATGAGCATGAGAAAAGGCAGGATCACGAACATTTGCAGGAGGTTGGATCCGATGACAGCGGTAAAGTAGGTGACAAGGCCCGTCAGAAGCAGTCCGTTTTCAAGCTCGGTGATAAGCTTGGCCGTAAAGCCCATGATGCCGATTGGCAGCACGGCGATGATGGCGTGGATGATCTTAAAGAGCACATTTTGCAAACCGATGAACAAATTCTCAACGGCCTCTCTTTTGTCATCCTTGGGCAAGGCGGCCAAGGCCACGCCGATGGCGGCTGCAATCAGCAGCACCGAAAGCACATTGCCGGATACGAAAGGCTGCAGGATATTGTTGGGGATCACGGCGATGATGTGATCGTAATAAGAGGTGCTTTGGGATGAAGCCAGCACGTCCGCGGCGTCCGAGATTTCGGCAGGGACGTTTTGCGGCTTGAGGAAGATAAACAAAAAAGCGCCCACGCAGGCTGCCATGATGGTGGTAAAGAGCGTGTAGGCCACGGTGTGCACGAAGATCTTGCCCGAGCTTGAGCCGCGCCCGAGCTTGGCCAGCGTGGTGATGAGGGCCAAAGCAATGATGGGAACGGCCACGAAGCTGAACAAACGGGTAAAGACCGTGGCAATAAAGTTCATCAGATCATTGATGGCGCTGTTGCCCAAAAATCCGAAGAAAATGCCCAAGACAATGCCTGCAATGTAGAACGCGGCGGTTCTCAGACGGTGTCGGGCCGGTATTTTATTTAAAGCGTTATGCGCTTCTGCTTTGCTTCGGCTAACCATTGAAATTAATGCTTCCTTATCAATCAAGCGGTTCGTTTAAAACTAATCAAAAACTCCGGCAGACAGGTAACGGTTGCCCGAGTCGGGGAGAATGGCGACGATCATTTTGCCTGCGTAGTCCTCTCTTTTGGCAAGTTTGATGGCCGCTGCGACTGCGGCTCCCGAGCTGATGCCGCAAAAGAGTCCTTCGGTGCGACATAAAGCGCTGCACATCTGCTTGGCCTCATCGTCTCCGATGTCCATGATCTCATCGAGCAGCGAAGCATCGAGGATCGAGGGCACAAAGTTGGCGCCGATGCCTGCGATGGCATGAGGACCGCTCTTGCCTTGGGTCAGCAGCGGCGAGCTTAAAGGCTCCACGCCGATGATTTTGACTTCCTTTTTTTGCTTGGGGTTTTTAAAGAAGTTGGCAATGCCGGTGATGGTGCCGCCGGTGCCGATGCCCGCCACCACCGCATCGAGGTGACCGTCGGTGTCGGCTAAAAGCTCAGGCCCCGTGGTCAGGGTGTGAATGCGCGGGTTGGCCTCATTGTCAAATTGCCCCGGGATAAAGGCATTGTCCGAGGCCTTGGCAAGTTCCAGGGCTTTGTTGACCGCCCCCTGCATGCCTTCTTTGGCAGGAGTGAGCACCAGCTGCGCGCCGTAGGCGGTGAGCATTTGCCGTCTTTCCATGCTCATGTTGTCAGGCAGAGTCAGGATGCATTTGAGATCCATGACGGCACAGGCCATGGCCAGGGCTATGCCGGTATTGCCCGAGGTAGGCTCGATGATCACCGTGTCTTTGTTGATAAGACCATAAAGCTGCGCATCGGACAGCATGGACAGCGCGGTGCGATCCTTAATGGAGCCGCCCGGGTTAAAAAACTCGACTTTGGCTGCGATCTTGGCATTAAGACCGTAATTTTTGGTTAATTTTTGCAGTTCAATCAGAGGGGTGTTGCCCACCAGATCAAGCACCGACTTATATATGCGCATATCAACTCCTAACAAAAGCACACTGCCACATCTTATTACGTTTGTGCGCTGTATCACAAATCATTTTTAAAGTTGTGCCGCATTTATTTGGTGTTTGCAGGAGCTTTACGCCAAGAAATCTTAAAAATGCTGCTTTCATATCCCATATGTCAGAAGATTTGTTATATGCAGGCCCAATGGCATTTTTGCCTTGCAGGTGCATCAGGTTTAAAACAAGAGCATCGGCGGCATATTGATTTATAATGAAATGAGAGGCTCTTTAGTTTTTGAACAGGATAAACCTAAATTTGCAGGTTTTGGCGCACCAACCCTTGATGCTGCCACATTAAAAAGAGGAAACGCCATGGAATTTAAACAGTTATTGACCACCCGCTATGCTTGCAAGCACTACAACAGCGCCAAGAAGATCTCAAAAGATGACATGCAGGCCATTTTGGAGGCAGGGCGTCTGGCCCCCAGCGCCATCAATTTGCAGCCGTGGCACTTTTTGGTAGCCTCCGATGAGCAGAGCAAGGCCAAGTTAAGGCCTGCGGTGTGGGAGATGAACCTTGATCGCTTTGACAAGTGCTCGCACGTGGTGGCCATTTGCACCCGCAGCGTCGTCACCAAGGATTTCATCGCCAAGGTGGTCGATTGCGAAGACAAAGCAGGCCGCTATATCGACGGCGACACTTGCGAGAAGTTTATGGACAGCAAGAGCAAGTTTGTCTTGGCCCACAAGGGCACCCCAATCGATCTTATCGATTGGAATGCCCGCAACACTTACCTGGCCTTTGCTTCCATGCTGTTCCAGGCAGCAGATCTGGGCATCGACTCCACCGCCATCGAAGGTTTTGTTCCAAGCGTGGTCGACGAGAGCTTAGGCTTAAGAGAGAAGGGCTTGACCTGCATTGCCATGGCCTTCTTTGGCTACAGGGCCGATGACGATTCCAATACCCTTGACAAGCGCCCCAAGGCCCGCCTTGACAAGGAAGATGTCATCACCTATCTGTAAAAATTAAGGACTTCAACCAAGGGGCAAGATCATGCAACCGTGTCGTTTTCCTTTAGAGCGCATCGACGAGATCAGGCAGAGGCCCGATGATTTTCGGATCATAGAGCGCATTCCTCTGCACAAGGATATGACGCTGCCCTTTTGGCTCAACAAGCCCGAGCCCCGCGAAAGGACGCACACAGTGGTCTTTTTGGATCTTGAGACCACGGGCATGACTGCCGGGTTTGACAAGATCATCGAGATTGGGCTGGTGCGCTGCACCTATGCCTTTGACCGCAAGATCCTCTTGAGCATCGATAAGATCTATGGCGCCTACGAAGATCCCAAAAAGCCCATTCCCCCCGAGATCACGCAGTTTACCGGCATCACCGACGCCATGGTCGAAGGAGCGGTGCTCGACAGCAACATGACAGCCCAATTGCTAAGCGGCAAGCCTTTGGCGGTTGCTCACAATGCCTCCTTTGACAGGCCCTTTTTTGACTTAAGATTCCCCTCCTTGGGCGATCTGTCTTGGGCTTGCTCGATGAAGGGCATCAATTGGGACAAATTGGGCTTTAACGGCCGCAAGCTTGACTATTTGAACCTCATGCACGGGTGGTTTTACGAAGGGCATCGGGCCGTCAACGACTGCCTGGCCGCAGCCTGGCTGATGTATGTCAATCCTCAGGCTTTTGCCATGCTCATCGACAGCGCCAAGAGCAAGGATTACACCGTCTATGCACAAGGCGCGCCCTTTGAGATTAAAGACAAACTCAAAAGCATGGGCTATCGCTTCGACGGCAAAAAGAAGGTGTGGTACATAAACGTTAAAACCAAGGCCGCAGCCGATCAGCAAATTCAGGCGCTTGGGTCCATGTATGATGCCTCGCAGGCTGTCTGCACGGTGCTTGAGGCCAGGACGCGCTTTAAGGGCTGATGGTGCAGACCTTGGGAGCCAAAAGAAAGGGCAGCGGCGCCATCTATATTGCGCTGGCCCTGCTCATACCTTTTGCCTCTTCGCTGATAAACCCGGTCTTAAGCCTGTTTTTTACCCTGGAGCTTAAGTTTTCTCCGCTTAACATCAGCGCTTTTTTCATTGCCCTGCCGGTGATGACGGTGATCTTGGTGCAGTTTATCGGCAAACTCTCCGATCACGGCCTGCAAAGACCTCTCATCATCACGCTCTCGTCTGTCTGCGGGGTGGCGGGGATGTTCTTTTTGATGCTGCGCCCCGGGTTTTACGTGATGTTAAGCGCAGGTCTTTTGTGGCTGTCCCTAAGCGCCGCGGCCTTCCCTCAGATCTTCGCGTCTGCGCGCGAATACTCGGCGGGAAAGCGCGATCCTGTCATGTTCACCGCCTTTTTGCGCTCTTTGTGTTCTTTGGCCTGGACAGGGGGTCCGCCTTTGGCCTACTTTATTGCCATGGGGCACAGCTTTGATCTTCTGTTTTTGTTAAGCGCTCTCATGTATGCCTTTGGTGCGGCGGCAAGCTTTGTCTTTTTGCCCTCTTTGCGCACATCAGGCGCAGATTTGAGGCAAAGCGCGCAGAGTCCCTTCAAAAACCGCTCGGTGGTGCTGCTTTTCATCTCCTGCATGGGCTTGTGCACGGCCTTTAATTCCTACATCGTGACCATGCCTTTGTACGTGACGCAGGAGCTTAAGCTTGATGAAAATCTGCCCGGGTTCATGATGGGATTGGCCGCTTTTTTGGAGATCCCCATCATGCTGTTCTCGGCCAAGCTTTCAAAGCGCACCGGCCTTAAAAGCCTGATGGCGGCAGGCGCCGTCTCCTTGATAGTGTTTTTGGCATTGATGAACTTTGTCAAAAGCCCTCAGGCTTACATGTTCATGCAGTTTTTGAGCGCCTCGTTCATCGCGCTCATGTCGGGCATGGGCATGGTCTATTTTCAAGAAATGCTCCCCCATATCCCGGGGCAGGCGACCTCCTTGTTCATAAATTCGGGCACGGCAGGACAGATTGCAGGAGGAGCCCTGATTGCTTTGGCAGCCCTGGGCTCGTACCGGTATATTTTTGCAGCAGGCGCCGCCATCGCCTTTTTAAGCCTTGCCTTGTTGTTATTGGTCAAAAAGCCTCTTAAGAGGACTCTTGCTTAAAGCCTGCACAGCGCCAAAGCCCCAAGGGCAGCTTTAATATGTGGCAGGCGGTGCAAAAGATATAAAGGGCACGACAAGAGGACAGACTCAACCATCTTGGGCATAAGCTGCTTTGTGGCGCAGAGCATCCGGGCAGCAGCCTTTGGCCCGCAGCTCATCAAAGCAGGCCTTGAAGGCGGTCTGACCGTCTTGTTGGCGGCGGCCGCTTACGGCCAGGTGGCAGGGTGCATGTCAGGCGGCCCTATGGGCAAGAGGCTCATTAACCGCTGCAAGCTCAAGGCTGCCGACAAAATTGCCGAGAACACCGATATCGTCGAGGGCAAGCCTGCTGCCTTGCAAAAGAATATCGATGAGCTTTTGCTGTTTAAGGCCATCGCCTGCATCATCTGCATGGGAATAGGGCATTTCATCATCCTTTGGATCTCAAGTTTGGGCATTGTGCTGCCTGCTTATTTGGGACCAATGATAGTTGCAGCTTTGGCCGTGCCCTTGGGACCATCTTGCTCGTGCAGACGGCTCTCATGTATCTTTTTGCTTATTTTGTCGCTTTCAAGATGATGGGAACCGATTGCGATGCGGCCGTGATTGCCGCCGGCCACTGCGGCTTTGGCATGGGCGCCGCCCCCAACGCCATGGCCGACATGGAAACCCTCACGGGCGCCAACGGCGATTGCCCAAGGCATTCTTTGCGGTGCCGATTGTGGGATCCTTGTTCATCGATTTTGTCAACGCAGCCATCCTGACCGTGTCTATCGGGTTTTTAAGTTAAAGTCTCATCAAGACGCAAATTGCAAGGCGCAAGGCCTCTTCGTGCAGATGAAATTGCCTGCAGCAAAGGCAGGATGTTTTTGATTTGAGGGCGCATTTTGCCGTTATCTTAAGAGCAGGGCAAAGATGGCAGCAGGGGAGAAGCTCAGATCATAAAGTTTTTTGTTTAAATGCCAAGGCCTTGTCTGCTACAATTTTCCTTAAGTCAAGCTTAAAATCCTGACCTTGCGGCTTTTTGATTGATGAGGCAGATTTTTCCCAAAATCTTACTTACCTGAATTTTTGGTCTGTGCTAACATTTTAGTCGGCAAACAAAGGAGCAACAAATGGATAGCATCAAACGGATCCTGCCTTCGCGCCAAGAGCTGGTGGCTTTTGCCAACGAGCATTTTGGAGGAGAAGGAGTGCTGTCGATTGAAATGGTCTTGCACCTGATGGCCGTGGCCGATACAGTGCGCAACAGGCTGTACGCTCCCATCCGCAGCAAATTCGGCCTCTCCGAAGGCCGCTTTACCCTGCTGCTGGAGCTTAAGGCCAAAGAACGGCCGCTGCCTGTGACCACTTTGGCCTCGAATATCGGGATCAGTGCTGCCACCTGCTCCATCATGATCAAGCGGATGCTGCAAGAGAGCGAGCCTTTGATCGGCAAAATCGGCTCTCCGCGGGGAGGCAATTCCTTTTTGATCTTCATCACCCAAAAAGGCGAGGAAGTGATAGGAAAAGCTTTGGAAGTTCATTCTTCCAACCTCAAAAAGATCTCATCCTTGCTTGGCGTGGCCCAACAAGAGCAATTGCTGGAGCTTTTGAACAAGCTGTACGGCAAACTTGCTTGATAAAAGTTAAAAACAGGACATATTTAATCTTTATTCTCTAATTTTGCCGGCTAAGTTATATGAATCTGTCAAAGTTCAGTCAAAACCCAGTTATCAAGACTTTTTTGCTGTTTATCATTTTATTGTGTGCCTCAACTTTGCTCATCATGATGGGCAGGCGCAACGATGCCATCACTCAGGCCCAGTTCTACCAAAGCGGCGTTTTGTTTGCAGATGACGTCAGCGTGGCTCCGCAGAATGTGGGGGGCAGGGTGATTGCCCGCTATGTCACCGAGTCAGAGCACGTGGGGGCGGGCCAGCTTTTAATGCAGCTTGAGCCTGATGATTACGAAATTGCCTTAAAGACGGCGGTGGCAAGACGCGATTCGATGCGCGCGCAGGTTGCAGCTTACGCCAAGAGCATCGAGGTTGAAACCTCCAAGCTTGGCACTTTGGAGCTTAATACCTGGCGCCAAATCGAGCGGCAGCTGGCCATCATCGACAGCGCGCGGGCCAATCTTACCGAGCAGACTGCCAACTATAAGCGCTATCAGAGCCTTTTGAGCAAAAATGCCGTCTCTCAATCTGAGTACGATGCCGCCTATGCCTCGTATGTGGCTGCCCTGTCCAACCTGACCGAGGCTGCAAAGACCTTTGACGTGCTGACCCTGGGGGCGTCTGATGAGGATATCAAGAGGGTCAGGGAAGAACGCAATGCCCAGGGCCTGTATTTGCAGGACATCGAAGATCAAAGAATGCAGATTGCCAACATGCAAAACACCTTGGAATCGTACCGGGCCAATTTAAAGGAGCTGGAGGCTGCCGTGGAGCAGGCCGAGCTCAATTTAAAGCGCACCGCCATCACCGCCCCGTGCGCAGGGTTGGTGCGCGAACTGATGTTCGAGGAAGGGGAGCTCATCTCGCCCAATACCCCTGCGGTGCTGCTTGAGACGGATCGTCTTTATTTTGATGTCTACGTGCCCGAGACCCATTTGTCCGATTATACGGCGGGTACTCAAATCAAAGTTTATGTGCCTGCCCAAAATCGCACCGTGACGGGCACCATCCGTTACTTAAATCCCGCCCCTTCCTTTGCCGATCTGCGCATGACCCGCGAGCAGGGCCAGGCTGATCTGACCTCCTTTGAGATGAGGGTGTATGTGAACGATCCCAAGCTGGTGCCCGGCATGATGATGGAGATCCGTCATGAGTCTTAAGTCGCTGACCGATGCCATGGTCTCCGAAGTGCAGGCCATGCGCTCGGGGCATTTCATGCCTTATCACAAATTATCGGTGGCGGTGGCAGTCATGGTCTTGATCGTTTTTGGCGTGATCTTCTCGCACGGCAGTGTGTTTGAAGGCACCATCGATGTCATTGATCTTGATAAAAGCCAGTACTCCCAAGATCTTATAGAAAGCATCAACAGCTCGGCCTATATCAGGGTGGGCAAGGTCTACCATGCCCCGGCTGATGTGCAGGAGCTGACGCGCAACGATCGGTGCCTGGGCGTCTTGTATCTGCCCCATGATCTGAGCAAGAACATCTTGTCCCAAAAGCGCGCCATGCACGTGGGTTACTTTGCAGACTACTCAAACGAGGCGCAAAACGCTGAGATCATCGAAAACCTCAACGAGATCATAGGCCGCGCCAACGGCACCTTGGTGGTGACTAACGTCAATGACGAACTGGGCTTGAGCGGCGATGACGTGGAGGCCAAGCTCAATCCTCTGTCCATTCATGTAAGGCGTCTTTTCAACCCGACCTTCTCTTCAACCAATGCGACCATCATTTCCTTTATCTACTTTTTCTCGTCGCTCTATTTGGGGCTGGTGGTTTTGATGATCGCAGGCAGGCTGAGGGTGACCCATGCCTGGGAGCGCGAGGTTTTGCCCAACGGTCCTGCCGAGCTCATCGCAAGACTCGTGCCGTACTCGCTGTTTTACACGACGGCCATCTCTTGTGTTACGGCGATTTTGGTGCTGTTTGGGCAATTGCGTTTTGATGGATCGTACATTTGCTACCTGCCCTCTATTTTCATGACCGGCATGTGTTTTGGGATGCTGGGGCTTTTGTATTCGTGGAATGCCAAGGATCCAGGGCAAGGAGCTTCGCGCATGATCTTCTTGGTGCCCCCGGGGTTCATCTTGGGCGGCGCCACCATGGCCGTGGGCGTGATCCCTTATTGGGCCTATATGCTCTCCCATGCCTTTCCTTTGGTGTGGCAGTACCGGTTTTGGCGCGATTTTGCCTTGCGCGGCACCTCCCTTGGCGGCATGCTGACCTTGTACGGCATGTATCTTGTCTATTTGAGCGTGCTGGGAATGCTCATTGCCATTCGTTTTTACAAAGAGCAAAGAGCCATGAGCCTGCCGCAAAAACCGCCGATGCTTCAAGACGAGTAAAAAGGCAAAAAAGAAGAACGCAAGGTTGCAATCGCGCTTTTAAAGCCCCCGCTGCGAGGCGGCGGGTTTTAAAGTCTTGCAAAAAGAAAGGGTTGCCGCAAAAAAGCCCCGAGGGTCTTTTTTTGAAGCACTTTGCAATCGTTTATAAAAGCTGTTCGAGGCTTTCTTTCAAGCCTGCGGCGGCTGCATTTTCATCTTCGCCCTCGCAGACTATGAGGACGGCGGTGCCGCAGCGAATGCCCAGGCCCATCAGGCCGAAGATGCCGCCTTTTAACGAGACGCTCTTGCCGTTGGCCGTAAGCTTAACCTCGCTTTTGAATTTTTTGGCTGCGGCAATCAGGGCTCCTGCAGGACGGGCATGCACTCCGTCGGGATCTTTGATGGTATAGGTAAATTGCTGCATTGTCTTATTCCCAAATTACAATGTTCCCAAGACTTGCCCATTATAGCAGACGGACCGTTGCAAAAGGCCGCATCGATTTGCTTAGGCGTTGTCGTTTTCGTCGAAGCGGCCGATGCGTTCTCTTAGTTTTTGGCCTGCCTTGAAAGTGGTGACGCGGCGCGAGGCGATGATGACGTCTTCGCCTGTTTTGGGATTGCGTCCCGGGCGGGCGGGCTTGACCTTAAGCTCAAAGTTGCCAAATCCTGTCAGTTTTACTTCATCGCCAAGCTCCAAGGCGGTGGCTATGCTTTCAAAAAAATCGTCTACGAACTCGACGGCTCTTTGTTTGGGAAAATCAACTTTGGTGATAAGACGGTTGGCAATTTCTGCGCGTGTTAAGGCCATATCCAACAAAACCTACATCAGTGCTTCAAATAACTTTTATCCCCGGTGCAAAAGCTCATATGCATCAGATGCCCTAAGACGCGGGCCCGGGGTTTTGAGGAGCAACAATTAAAAAAACGTGACTCCTGCAAACAACCTGATAATTATATGCAAAATCGCTTGAGGATATCATTAATTTTTTTGATAAAAAGCGTGTTTTATCACAGATGTAGCGCACTTTTGAGCTGCAAATTCTTTTTGGGCATCACAAAATGGCAGATCTCTTGGCAAGGCTTTGCTTGTGTTTGAACAGCGCAAGAGACTTATTTTTGTTAGGCAACCTGCAAAAATAGATTATAAATTGTGTACTATGAGCAGCATTTTGTATAAACTTGTCAAAAAGTACAATGTGCTTCTGTGCAAGGGTCGGGCATGGTTGATTTTTACTGCAACAACAATCAAAACGATCATAAAAGAGCAGAGCTTAGCGAGGGAATATTTGACGGGCAGGATCTCAATGCCTTTTTAAATCTTGATGCTCCCTCCACTTTTGTTTTTGAAATGACGTCGCAGGCCATGTCGGATCTTGGGATCAGAAAAGGCGACTTCGTGGTGATTAAACGCGGAGCTTTGCCGGGATCCGACTCGCTGGTGGCAGTGATTATGAACAAACGCTTTTATTTAAAGCGTTTTGCCGATTTGCTCCATCAAGAAGAGTTTGCCGACAGCAAGATTAATCTTGGCAAGTCTGAGGCTTCATTGTACGGGGTGGTGATCGGAGTTTTTCGCCGCGGATCTAATCTGAGAATAAATGCTTAAAGCTTCGCTCATTTGTGCCGATAGGAAGATGCAATGCGGCTGAAGGGCCTTTTGTACAGTTTTTATTGCATTCATATAATAAAAAGACGTCGGCTTCGTAATGCAGTCGAACAAGAAGGGGCATCCTATGAATTTATTTAAGAATCTCAGTATGCGCAAGAAGTTGCTGGGAGGTTTTGGGTTTGTCATCATTCTCTCCATCATAGTCTCGGCTATATCGTCCATCAGCATGTATACCTCCATCTTGATCGAGCGGGAATTAAGGCAGGCAGCAGAAGTCGAATTGGCCAGAACCTTAAGGCTTTTCGGCACCTACAACAGGGTTCACTCATGGCTGCACGAATTGCAGGCCAACCCGAACGCGCAATTGGTGGCCGAAGGCGAGGGACATGTCAAGGTTTTGAGGAGCACGATGGATGAGGCCGTTAAGTCGCAGCCGACCCACTTTGTCGACACGGTGCAGACGGTGCGCTCGTCTTTGTTGTCCATGCTCAACGAGCTTGAGCGGTCGCAATTCTTCCCCTTGCTCAAGGCCGGGCAGTACAAACAAGCCGAACAGGTTTTCTTGAGCAACATTCTGCCCCACTCGATGCGCGCCAATGCCAATTTCTATATCCTGATTACGAAGAATAATGAGCTCATCGTCGAAGAAATCGAAGAATTGGATATGACGCCTTCGCTCATCGTAATCTTGATTGTGACTGCCTTTGGTGCAATAATAGCCTTGTTCTCGGCCATAATAATTTCGAACTTCATCGTAGGCCACACCGAAAAATTCATCGCCATCGCCAACAAACTCAAGAGCGGCGACTTTAATTTGAATATAGACAAATCCAAGGTCCCGGGCGATGAGATAGGCACCATTTACAAGGCCTTCCACGAGATTGGCTTTACTTTGAACATGACCATTGCCCGCGTCATTGCCGTGTCCAATGCCATTGAAGAGTACTCCAATGAGCTCAATACCGCATCGCAGTCCATTTCCACCGGCTCCAAGACGGCCGAATCGCGCTCCATTGCAGTAGCCGCAGCCTCCGACCAGATGGTGTCGACCACCACCGACATTGCCCGCAACTGCCACACCGCGCAGGATACCTCGGAGATGACCAGGAATGAAACCTCCGACGGCGTTGACAAGGTTCGCAACACGGTGGCCAGGATTAAGGAACAGAGCCTGCAAACCCAGGATGATGCCGAAAAGGTTCTGCGCCTTGCCGAGCAGTCCCAGAAGATTGGATCGATTGTGGGCACCATCGACGAGATTGCCGCCCAAACCAACCTCCTCGCCCTCAACGCCGCCATCGAGGCTGCCCGTGCCGGCGAAGCAGGCCGAGGCTTCGCGGTGGTGGCAGACGAAGTGCGTGCCTTGGCTTCGCGTACTTCCAAGTCCACCCAGGAAATCACCGCCATGGTCAAGAGCGTGCAGGATGACAGCCGCGAGGCCACCGAATCAATGCAAAGCTCGGTTCAGCTGATGGAGGACATGGCCTCCAAGGCAGGCGAGCTTGAGGACACCCTCAACAACATCATGGAGAGCGTCAACAGCGTCAACTCGCAGATCATTCAGATTGCCACGGCCGCCGAAGAGCAGACCACGGCAACCGCCGAGATCTCCACCAACATGCAGGGCATTACCGAAATGGCGCAGCAATCGGTGGACGTTTCGGAGAATGCCGCGGTTATCGCCCAGACCGCAGTGGATCTGATCGAAACCTTGATGAAGGATTTGGATTTCTTCACCTTAAACGAGAAGCAGCTTGACCGCAAAGAGCTTGATCGCCTTGCCCATGCCAAGCCTCAAGCCCCCGGGCACCTGGGCGTCATCGAGGATGACGGCGTAAAAGTAAACGTCGGCGCCACCATAGAAGATCATAAAGAATTGCAAAATGGCCCGGCACCCATGCCGATAGGTTAAAATAACAGAATAAAACTGACATGCGAGGGAGTACTTAGGTACTCCTTCTTTTGTCATGTGCGCAGATTTTTGCGTGCCAAAAGAGCACCATGAGCACGCTCTCTCCAAAATTACAAGATGTCCGCCCCAAGATGATCTTGACAAAGAGCCTGATGAGTAAAAACAGCAGCAAACCAATTTCATGAACAAGACAAAGAGCCCGAGCAGCCTTGGCCGATATGGCAGCAACATGGCATTTAATCAAACTTTAAGCCTTAGGGGCTTGGGCAGGCATTAAGGTGTCTTTGCGATGAGAACGCATCGGCCTTTTTGATGCGCCTGCCACAAGACTTTGCATCATGATGGGCAACGGCCCAACTTCGCCAAATCCTGCCTCGGCCGGGGTGCCTCTCATTTTCTCTCTTTGGTTTGTGTGCTACACTTACAGGGCATTTAACGATAAGGAAGGTAAGCGATGCGCATAATTTTGTTAGGACCGCCCGGAGCCGGCAAGGGCACTCAGGCTCAAGAATTAATCAGTCACTACGGCATTCCCCAGATCTCCACGGGCGACATGTTGCGCTCGGCCATCAAGGCCGGCACCGAGCTTGGCCTTAAGGCCAAGGCCGTGATGGATCAGGGCAAGCTCGTCAGCGACGACATCATCGTGGGCTTGGTCAAAGAGAGGATCTTAAACGACGATTGTGCCGCAGGCTTTTTGTTTGACGGCTTTCCGCGCACCATTCCGCAGGCACAAGCTCTCATCGACGAGGGCATAAACATCGATGCGGTGGTGGAGCTGATGCTGCCTGACGAGAAGATCGTCAAGCGCATGAGCGGACGCAGAGTGCATCTGCCTTCGGGGCGCACCTATCACGTGGTTTACAATCCTCCCAAGGTTGAGGGCAAGGATGACGTCACGGGCGAAGATCTGATCATTCGCGACGATGACAAGGAAGAGACCGTGCGCGCCCGGCTTAAGGTTTATCACGAGCAAACCGAGCCTCTCTCAGCTTTCTACTCCAAGTTAAGCGCCGAGGGCAAGACTCTTTACATTAAAGTCGATGCCAATCGCCCCGTGCAGACGATTGCGCAAGACATTATCGGGAAGCTTGGCAAATGACGGCATCCAAAGCCTGCATCCTGATGCTTAGCGCCGTGCTGGGCACGGCCGTTTGGGCTGAGGAGGTTCAAATCGATGTTGCAACCGCTGAGATCGGACAGGAGGCCCCCCAAGTACAGCTGCCCTGCCCCTTCGGCTGGACGGTGCAAGCCAATCCCAGCGCCGAAAACTCTTTGAGTTATCTGCATGAATCGGGCGTGCTGGCAGTCAACGTCACCTATATAGCCGACAGCGCAGGCGACAGGGTAACCCCGCAAACCTATGCGAGGGTTGCCGCCGAACAATTGCATTGTCAAATGCCGGTAGCCTCCAACCTCATCGACAACGCCTGGTCTTTCTTCTGCGAAGATGAAGATATCGAGGCGCTGGTCTATGGCGAGGCGGGCGATTTGGTGCTGTTGTCGGTCTCAGGTCGCAATGACGAGACTGAAAAGTATCTTTCAGAATTCATCCGCTTTTTGGCCTATCAGGCAGGCCGCTAGGCAGATCTGCGGCGGCGCCTTTGGCAGGCTGCCGCTTGCTTCATCCTTATCTTTTGGCAAGCATTTAAGCTTTGCAAAGCAATCTTCCATCGCAAGAGCGATAAAAGAAAACATCCGCCCGGGGGCTTTGGCCTCAGGCGATGCATCTTACAAGAAGGCCTTAATCTTCAAAGGCTTTTAAAAGAGAAAGCGGCAGGGGGCGATTTTGGCCGGGGCTGCGACCTTGTGCCCTGCTTCAAAGTTTTTGAAATCAAAACTTCAAATTGCGCTTTTGCATGATTTGCAAGAAGAGGCAAAAACCTTCAGCGCGGCAAAATAAAGCGCGAATCTTTGGGGGCCTGTCTGAACAAGACGGCCACGCGGCCTACCACGCTTACCAGATCTGCTCCCACGGCCGATGCTGCCTGTTGAGCCTGCTCCTTGCGTCCTTCTCCTGCATTGAGCTTGATCTTGATGAGCTCGTGATGGGCAATGGAGGAGTCAATCTCTTTGATGACGCTGTCGGACAAACCCTCGGCGCCAAGCATGACCACCGGGTTTAAGCTGTGGGCTGCGCCCTTTAAAAACTGGCGCTGATGAGAGTTCAAGGGCATAAAGCCTCCTTTGTAAATCGATAACCGTGCCTGCCTGGCAGAACTATGGGATTCTAGCAAAGAGCATGACCCTTGTGAAGCTTAAAAAGATTGGTGCATCCGATGAAGCGGGGGGCTTGCCGTTTTGTGGCATTTGCCCTTGAGATGTGCGCCTTTATGCCCCATATTCTTAAGAAGAACCTTTAAAAATGCCTCCCGGGCCCAAAGCGGCGGCTGTGTTGCGCAGGGCATTGGTAGTGTATAATTGATATCTTGAATGGTATAAAGCAAAGATTTGAGGCATATGCCCAAAAAGAAAAGATCCGCAAGCTCCACGCGCTGGCTTAAAGAGCACTTTGATGATCCTTACGTAAAAGAGGCCCATAAGCGCGGGTTGCGTTCGCGAGCGTCCTTTAAGCTTGAGCAGCTGCAACAAAAAGATCATCTGATCAAAAGCGGCGACACGGTGGTCGATCTCGGAGCGGCCCCGGGTGGCTGGTCGCAATTTGCCGTCAAGTGCGCAGGAGAAAAGGGCAGAGTCATCGCCACCGATATTTTGCCCATCACCCCCATCAGGGGCGTGACTTTTGTGCAGGGCGATTTTCGGCGCGATGAAGTTTTTGCAAAAATTTACGAGCTGGCCCGCGGCGGGGCCGACGTGGTGCTCTCGGATATGGCGCCTAATTTGTCGGGAAACAGATCCATAGATCAGCCGCGGGCCATGTTGCTTGCGGAGCTGGCTTTGGACATGGCCAGACGCGTGCTCAAAAAGGGCGGCTCGTTTGCCGTCAAAGTGTTTACGGGCGAGGGCTCCCAAGAGCTGCTCTCCCTGATGAAGCAGGATTTTAAAGAGGTTAAGGTGCGCAAACCCGATGCGTCGCGCGATAGATCTTCTGAGGTCTATATGGTGGGCACAGGCTTTAAGGGGCACCCTCTGTCCGGAATTTCACCTCAAGAGACCATGGCTCGGCTTGATGCCGGGTCTTCAGACTAAGGAAACTTATGGCCAAGAACCTTATTTTATGGTTGGTAATCGCCGTCATTCTGATGTCGCTGTTCGAGTCATTCAGCAGCTCCGACAATCAGGGGCGGACCATGGACTATACTGCCTTTGTCAGAGAAGTGCAGCAAGATCAGATCCAAGAAGTGATCTTCGATGGCAAGGTCATCAACGGCATCAGACGCTCAGGCGAGCAATTCATGACCGTCATGCCTCTTGACGACACGGCTTTGCTTGACAATCTGATCGCCCACAACGTCAGGGCTTCGGGCACCAAGCCCGAGGAGCCCAGCTTCCTGACCTCGATCTTCATTTCATGGTTCCCCATGATCCTGCTCATCGGCGTATGGATCTTCTTCATGCATCAGATGAACGGCGGAGGCAAGGGCAATCCTTTGTCATTTGGCAAGAGCAAGGCCAAGCTTTTAAGCGACAATCAGGTTAAGACCACCTTTGCCGACGTGGCAGGGTGCGACGAGGCCAAAGAAGACGTGGTGGAGCTGGTGGACTTCTTAAAAGATCCCTCCAAATACTCCAAGTTGGGCGGCCGCATTCCGCGCGGCGTGCTGATGGTCGGACCTCCCGGCACCGGCAAAACCCTGCTGGCAAGGGCCATCGCAGGCGAGGCCAAGGTTCCTTTCTTTTCCATTTCAGGCTCTGACTTCGTTGAAATGTTCGTGGGCGTGGGTGCGTCTCGCGTGCGCGACATGTTCAACACTGCAAAGAAGAATGCCCCCTGCATCGTGTTCATCGACGAAATCGATGCGGTCGGCCGCAAAAGAGGCGCAGGCCTCGGCGGCGGTCATGACGAGCGCGAGCAAACCTTAAACCAGCTCTTGGTGGAAATGGACGGCTTTGAGGGCTTTGAAGCGGTGATCGTGATTGCCGCCACCAACCGCCCCGATGTGCTCGATCCTGCCTTGCTGCGACCCGGGCGCTTTGACCGCCAGGTCATGGTAGGACTGCCTGATGTGCGCGGCCGCGAGCAGATTTTAAAGGTTCATATGCGCAAGGTTCCCCTGGCCAAGGACGTGGATCCTGCCGTGCTGGCCCGCGGCACGCCGGGGTTCTCGGGCGCCGAGCTTGCCAATTTGGTCAACGAAGCGGCTTTGGCCGCCGCCCGCGCCAATTTGCGCACGGTCACCATGCATGAGTTCGAGCTGGCCAAGGACAAGCTTTTGATGGGCGCCGAGCGCCGCTCGATGGCCATGAACGAGCACGAGAAGATCAACACCGCCTACCATGAGGCAGGTCATACCATCGTGGGCAGGCTGGTGCCCGATCACGATCCGGTCTATAAGGTCTCCATCATTCCCCGCGGCCGGGCTTTGGGCGTGACCATGTATCTGCCCGAGCAGGATCGCTACAGTCAGTCCAAGCAATATTTGCTCTCCAACATTTCGACCCTGTTTGCAGGACGCATTGCCGAAGGGCTGATGTTCGGCGACGACGCGGTCACCACCGGCGCCTCCAACGATATCGAAAGGGCCACCGACATCGCCCGCCGCATGGTCACCCGCTGGGGCATGAGCAAGCGTCTGCCTCCAATTCAGTTTGACCAAGATCAAAACGCGACCATGTTCCTCGGAGCAGGCGGCACTCAGACCATGAGCATCTCAGACAAAACAGCCGTCATCATCGACGAGGAGATCACGGAGATCATCAACTCTTGCTATAAGAGAGCCTATGATCTTCTCGTTGAGAACAAGGATATCCTCGAGGCCATGAAGGATGCCCTCTTAAAGTATGAGACTTTGGATTCCAATCAGATTGACGATCTGATGGAACGCCGCCCGGTGCGCGCCCCCGAAGTCTATGAAGCCGATCCTGCCAACAGCGCAGGCCCCTCCAAGTCAGAGCCGCCCAAGAGCCAAGGCGGGGATCCTCAAGAGACTCAAAAAGAGCAGCCTGAGCAAGAGCGCGCCGAGGATAGGCAGGATGAGGACGCCGAAGATGCTCCAAAGTCTTCTGATGAGGCTCAATCTTCAAAGGCACGGGAGATGGGCGCAGGAAGTTTTGGTCAAGAGAATAACGACGAGCAAGAAGAAAAGAAGCCTCTTGACGTGACGGCCGATGCCCGCGGCTGGGCCCCTTCTTCTGTCAAGCGCGACGGAAAGGACAAGAAATAGGCAAACATGAGGAGCATGGCATGTTAAAACTGCGTTTTGACGGACAGCAGGTAGATCTTAAAAGCCCTTTGATTGCAGGCATCATCGACATTCAAAAAGATGATCCGCGCAGTCCCGAAGATCTTTTGAAGCTGGCCGTGCAGATGAAAGAGGACGGTGCCGATTTGCTGGAAGTGGGCGTGGCAGGTTTGCCCACAGCCAAAGAAGAGCTCATCGCCCTTTGCGATGCGTTGCCTTTGATCGTCAAAGAATCGGGATTGCAGGTTGCCATCAATACCCGCCACCCCGAGGTCATGCGCCAGGGAGTGGAGTGGGGCTGCGTGATGATCATCGACCCAAGCTCCCTGCGAGAGCCTCGGGCGATTGAGACGGTTGCACAGCTTAATGTGCCCGTGTGCCTGGTCTTTGACGGGCTTGAGGACTTTGAGAACGCGGAGAATTTGGACCCCGTTTCGGTCATCTCCGAGTTTTTGTACGAGCGCATCGATGCGTGCCTTAATGCCAAGATAGAAAGGCAAGACATCATCATCGATCCTTCGGTGGGTTTGAGAAGCTCCTTTGAAGTGCGCCTTAAGGTATTCGGCCGCCTGTCAACCTTCAAAAGCTTTGCCCTGCCTTTGACCATGGCCGTGCCGCGCGCCCTGCCATACGCCGATGAGTACTTAAACGAGCACCCGGGCGTAACTGCTGCCCTTGCCGCCTTTGCCGTAAACTCGGGGTTCAACATCATCCGCACCAAGGATGTGGCCGAAATGACATTGGTCATCGAAACCCATCTGGCCTGCACCAAGAGCGCCAAGCCTTTCAGGCTTGCCAAGGCCATCATGAAAGCTTTAAAGAAGAAAGACGGACATCGGGGGCATAAGGAAGATTAGCATGCAGCGCAAGTATTTTGGCACTGACGGCGTCAGAGGCAAGGTGGGACAATATCCCATCACCCCCGAATTTGTCATGAAGCTCGGCATGGCCGCAGGCAGGGTGCTCACTCACGGCCAAAAAGGCGGCAGGGTGATCATCGGCAAAGATACCAGGCTGTCAGGTTACATGTTTGAGGCGGCTTTGGAGTCAGGCTTCAGCGCCGCGGGGATCTCCACCGTGTTGCTCGGGCCCATGCCCACGCCTGCCATCTCCTATCTTACCAAAGCTTTTAGGGCCGACTTGGGCGTGGTGATATCCGCCTCGCACAATCCTTATTACGACAACGGCATCAAGTTTTTCTCCAAATACGGCACCAAGCTGCCCGATGAGACAGAGCTTGAGATCGAAAAGGCCCTCGATGACCCCTGGAAGCTTGACGATCCTTCCTGTCTGGGCCGCGCCTACCGGCAAGACGATGCCCCCGGGCGCTATGTCGAGTTTTGCAAAAGCACCTTTGATCAAAACCTGAGCCTGGATAACCTTACCATCGTGCTCGATTGCGCCAACGGCGCCACCTATCACGTGGCTCCTTTGGTGTTCAGGGAATTGGGCGCCAATGTCATTGCCATCGGCAATACCCCCGACGGCACCAACATCAATGATGCGATGGGCTCCACCCACCCTCAGGCCTTAAGCGCCAAGGTTTTAAGCTGCAATGCCGATCTGGGCATTGCCTTTGACGGGGACGGCGACAGGGTGATCATGGTCGATCACATGGGCAATATCCTCGATGGCGATGCCATCTTGTACATCATTGCCAAAGATCGCTTAAGCAAGGGACGCTTAGGCGGCGGAGCGGTTGGCACTTTAATGTCCAATCTGGGGCTTGAGCTTGCCTTCAAGCGCGAGGGCATCCCCTTTATCCGCA
The DNA here is from genome assembly GCA_964651505.1 of uncultured Enterobacterales bacterium. GTDB lineage: Bacteria > Pseudomonadota > Gammaproteobacteria > Enterobacterales > Succinivibrionaceae > Avisuccinivibrio_A. Next base: position 16,289 of record CAZYXT010000003.1, on the reverse strand, counting down.
CCGCCGTGGGCGATCGCTATGTCATGGAAGGGCTGGTCAAGAACAACTGGCGCTTAGGCGGCGAAAACAGCGGACATGTCATCTGCCTTGATTACGTGTCAACGGGCGACGGCATCGTCTCGGCCTTGCAGGTATTGAAGGCCATGCAAAGAAGCGGGGCTAGCCTTGCGGACATGGCAGCGGATTTGAACATGTTCCCCCAAGAACTCATCAATTTGCGCTTGAGCGCAGGCTTTGATGCTTTAAAGGACGATGCCGTCTTAAAAGAGGTCAGGGCCGTTGAGAACGAGCTTGAAGGCCGCGGGCGGGTTTTGCTGCGCAAGTCCGGCACCGAGCCTTTGGTGCGAGTCATGGTCGAGGGCGAAGAACGCACCAAGGTTCATGCCATGGCCGTGCGCATTGCCGACGTCATCGTCAAGCAGGCCGAAGGTTTTGCCTGATATTTTCTTGATCAGATGGGCAAAAGCGGGTATTATGCACCGCTGATGTTTTCATCAATTTTGGGTTTTTAGTTAAAATGTACGAAGTCGTAATTGTACTGTTTTTATTGGTGGCCATTGCCATGGTTGCCCTTATCTTGGTGCAGCAGGGCAAGGGTGCCGGCATGGGAGCTTCATTTGGCGCCGGCGCATCGAATACGGTATTTGGTGCCGCAGGCTCGGGCAATTTTTTAACCCGCTCCACCTGGTTTTTGGCCGTTTTGTTTTTTGCCATCTGCCTGTTTATTTCATGGCTGCAAAAAGGCCATCATGAGCAGAGCACTTCGTTTACCAATATCGACACAGCAACAGAGCAGAGTGCAGGCGAAGTGCCTGCCATGAACAGCGTGCCTGCCGATGTGCCCGCAGTCAGCGATGTCCCGGCCGTGGGTGAAGAATAACAGCTGTGAGTCAGGATCTCTTGTGATCATGACCCATAACTAAAAAAGCGTCAAAAGGTCCTCGTCTTTGATGGGGACTTTTTTATTTGCCAATCCCAAAGTCCCTCAAACAAACAAAAGGAGAAAAGATGACCTCCGTTAATGCAGCCGATTTTGACAGTTTGCAAGAAGCCCTTGCAGCCTGTGAGGCACAGGCTGCGCCCGTGACTCTTGCGATCCCCAAGGGCATTTATCGCACAGGTCCCCTTGCGTTGTGCTCTGATCTGACGGTGCACTTGGACAAAGGCGCCTGCATCATGTTTGACGATGATCCTCACTCATATTTTCCTGCCGTGAAAATGCGCTGGGAGGGCGTGGAGTGCTTTGCCATGCACCCTTTGGTTTACGGGCGCAATTTGCATGACGTGACCATTGAAGGCGAGGGCATCATCGACGGGTGCGGCCAACGCTGGTGGCAGCTTTTTGAGGAAATAAGAGCAGAAGATCGCACCACCCCCCGTTACGACTACGAGCTTGAGCTTGCCAAATTAAATGCCTCCGTCGGTCCGCGGGCCTCAGGCGGCGGCAGGCCTTCCACCCAATTTTTGCGCCCTCCCTTGGTGCAGTTTACACAATGCACGAGAGTCAAGATTGAGGGCATCACCGTGCAAAACTCGCCTTTTTGGACCCTGCATTGCCTTTATTGCAGCGATGTTGTGCTGCAAAACCTTACCGTTTTCAATCCCGAGACCTCGCCCAACACCGACGCGGTCGACGTCGATTCGTGCCGCGGGGTGTGCATCGAAAACTGCCTGTTTGACGTGGGCGATGATGCCATAGCCTTAAAGGCAGGCTCGGGCCCCGACGGGCTTAAGATCGGGCGGCCGACCTGCAGGGTAAAGGTAAAAAACTGCACCTTCAAAAAAAGCCACGGCGGCATTGCCATAGGCTCGGAGACTGCAGGAGGGATCTTTGATGTAAGGGTTGAAGACTGCGTCTTTGAGGGCACGCAAAGGGCCGTGCGCATCAAAACGCGGCGCGGGCGCGGCGGCAGGGTCGATGACATCGTGCTTAAAAACCTGACGATTGACGATTGCATCTGTCCCATCGCCTTCAACAACTTTTATACGCCCGGGATTGAGGATGATAAAAATCCCGGGATTTTGTCGACATCAAAGCAGGAGATAAACGATCTGACCCCCTCCATGGGCAACATCTGCATCGAAAACGTCACCGCCTGCAATGTGACCGGAGTTCCTTTGTTCATGGCAGGCCTGCCCGAAACCCCCATCGGGCACGTTGAGATCAAAAATTACCGCTGGACTCTTGCCCCCGAGGACAAACAAGTAGATCCTGCCTTAAGCGAGTTTACGGGCGGGCTCTTTTTTGAAGACGGCCTGCGCGAGCCCAAGGTCATCAACGTTGAGGACTTTAAGTTCAATTAAAGCGCCTCTCTTTGTTTAAGAAGCCGCCATGTCGCGGCTTCAAGTCTGTTTCTGTCTTCCCCGATGTTTTTTTGTTTCTGCCTCCAAGGCAGCCTTGGCCTTATTTTTTAAAAAACTCTTCAGAAATGCAGGAGCTCTCCGATAAGAAGTTACTAAAAACAAAGGCCAAATGAGCAGAAGGCCTCAGAGAGAAACGCAACCTGAGCAATCGGGCAATGCGCGCCGCGCACGAGACCTTTAGGAGAGCAGGAGCTTCTAAAGGTCTTGCTTTTTTTTGCCTATAACAACTGCCTGTAAATATCGGCTATCTCAGATGCGCTCAAGGGCACGTAGCCGTTGGCAAGGAGCAGATTTTGGCGCGTCAAAACCAGATCGGTAAACTCCAGAATTTGAGACTCGGTCATCCCGTAGGAGCTTAAGCGCTTGCGCGGCAAAAGCGAGGCGCACAGCTCGTCAAGCTTGGTTAAGACCTGATCGGGTGCGGCATTGAAGATCGGGCTTAACAAAAGCTTGATGTCCATCAGAGCCCCGTCGGGGTTTTTCTTTTCGTAAAGATCCAAAACCTTTTTTTATCACAAGATAATTGGCCTCCCCGTGGCGGATCTTAAGGCGCACCGACAAAGGATAGGAGAGGGCATGGACGGCCGCGCAGCCTGCGTTTGCATAACTGATGCCTGCCATGGTGCCTGCAATCTGCACGCGGGGGATGGCCAGGTCAAAGGCCGTGCTGCCTTGCTGCGCCACCTCCTTCCAGCTTTGACACAAGATCTGCATGGCCTCCTTGGCAATGGTGCGCGAAAAGGGGGTGGCCAGGGGCGACAGATAGGATTCTGCCGCGTGGGTAAAGGCATCAAGTGAGCTTGCCGCAAAAACGGTAAAGGGGATCTTATTAAGGAAGGCCGGGCACAGCAAAGCCTCGTCTGCACACAGCTTTTGCGAGGTTAACACCAGCTGCCTGCCCAGATCTTCAAAGAAAACGGCGGCAAAAGGGGTGACCTCCGAGCCCGTGCCCGGGGTGGTGGGCACCAAGATCAGGGTGCGAGATTTGATGATGTTTTTCTCGTCTTCAAACAGGGCATTCAAAGGCTCAAGGCGCTCGAGGCTGAGCAATTTGCCAAGCTCCAAGGCGGATCCGCCGCCGATGGCGATGACGCGGGTGCAGGCAGAGCCCGACATTTGAGCGGCCTTGGCTATCGATGCGGTGCTGTTGGGACCGCGGCCGAGAGTATCGGTGATAAGGTAGCGGCAGGGAAAATTATGAGCGCTCAAATAATTTTGAAAAACCCTCTCTTCGGTTACAACAAGATCGGTGCGTCTTATTTGCAGGTGATCAAACAGAGCCTGCGGCGCAGGAAAGCTCTGAACGGTGCTTTTTAGTGCGAATGCTTTGCTTATCATAGACTCTGCGGCAACTGCCCCTCCTTAAAATTAAGCGGTTTTGTTTATCTATAGCAAAATCGCAAGCTTAAATCTTTAAGCTGTCTCAAAAAAACGCGCCTTTGAGCGCAGTTTAGAAAAATTCTTGGCAAAGGCCTCATGGCAGGAGGGCCTCAAAAAACGGCCCTCGCCCCGGGCAGACAAGAGCGGCTCATGCTTTATAATAAGAGCGCTTTTGCGAGGGATTGATAATGCACGACTTTTTAGCAACCTGCCCCCAAGGCTTTGAAAGCACTTTGTGCAGGCAGCTTCATTTGCTGGGCGCAGCGGAGGTTGAAGAGAAAGCAGGCGGCGCAGCCTTTAAGGCCGAGTTTGCGACAGCCCAAACCATCTGCCTTCATGCCGCCTTGGCCTCGAGGATCATGCTCAGGCTCGTTTCCTTTAAGTGCGAAGATGACAGCGATCTGTATATGGGCTCTTACGGGGTCAATTGGGAGCGCTATTTTGATGTTGACAAGACCATAGCCGTCTCCTTTTTGGGCACCTCCGATGCTTTGCGCAACACCCAATACAGCGCATTGAAGATCAAAGACGGCTTATGCGATCGCTTTTTCTCAAGAGAAGGGCGCCGTCCCGATGTCAGCCGCGACAATCCCATGGTGCATGTTGCAGGCAGGCTGCATCGCGGGGAGGCGGCATTGTATTTGGACTTGTGCGGCGACTCCTTGCAGCAAAGGCATATTCAAAAAAAGATAGGAGAGGCTCCCCTCAACGAGAATCTGGCTGCATATTTGCTGCTGCGCGCAGGCTATGAGGGCGGCAATTTTATCGATCCCATGTGCGGCAGCGGCACCTTGCTTATAGAAGCGGCCTCCATGGCAACAAGGCGGGCTGCCTCTTTGAGCCGCAAGCATTTTGCCTTTGAAAATTTAAGTCTTTATGACAAAGACTCCTTTGCAAAGGCAAGGCAGGATGCTTTGGAGTGCTTTGAGAGGGGCAAACAAAAGTTTTTGCACTCAGGCTTTAAGATCATAGGCTTTGACAAAGATCCCAAGATGGTCAAAACCGCTTTGGAGAACCTTGAGTCGGCAGGGCTCTCCTCTGAAGTGCAGGTTTATGAGGGCGCCATCGAGGATTTTGTCAATCCGCTTTGCGGTGAGCCTCTCACCGTTATCACAAACCCCCCTTACGGGGAGAGGCTTGGCAGCGCGCCTGATCTTCTTTCTTTATACGAAACCTTGGGGCGCAAGCTTAAAGAGCAGTGTCCCAAGACCACGGCCGGGGTGATTTCATCGGATCCTGCCTTGCTCTGTGCGCTGCGCCTGTGTGCTTTTAAAACCTATAAGGTTCACAACGGGCCTTTGAAGTGCGAATTTCGCCTCTATAAAATCGAGCGGCGCGGCACCTTAAAGGAAGAAGACGAGGCTTTGGATTTTCAAAACCGCCTCAAAAAGAATTTAAAAAACTTAAAAACCATGGCCCAAAGGGAAGGACTTGAGGCCTATCGCCTGTATGATGGCGATCTGCCCGAATACCGGGCGGCCATCGACCGCTACGGGGATTATTATGTCCTGCAAGAATACCGCGCTCCCTCATCAGTCGATCCCAAAATTGCCCGCCGCAGGCTGATGCTCATGATAGAGGGGGCCATGAAGGTTTTGGGCTGCAACTCATCTCATCTTATCGTCAAGACCAGGCAGATTCAGCAGGGGACGGGCCAATACCAAAAAAACTCAGGCGGCGGCATCATTGTCGCGGTGGCAGAGGGCAAAGCGCGCTTTGAGGTCAATTTAGATGAGTATCTTGATACGGGACTGTTTTTGGACTCGCGTCCTGTGCGCAAAAGACTTGCCATGCTGAGCGGGGGCAAGAGCCTTTTGAATCTTTTTTGTTACACTGGCTCGGCCACCGTGCAGGCAGCCTTAGGCGGGGCGACGCACTCTTTGAGCGTGGACATGAGCCGCACTTATCTGCAATGGTGTCTTAAAAACTTCAAGTTAAACGGCCTTGATTTGAAGCGCCACGAGATTTTGCAGGCAGACTGCTTAAGCTACATCTCCCGCACCGATGCAAAAAAATGGGATGTCATCTACATTGACCCTCCTTCTTTTTCAAACTCCAAGCGCATGGAGCACAGCCTTGATGTCATGCGCGATCAGACAGCGCTGTTATCCAATCTGACAGGCCATTTAAACGATGGGGGCGTGATCCTCTTTTGCACCAACCTGCGCTCTTTTAAATTGGACGAAGAGGGCTTAAAGCCCTATGGCCTTGCCGCCGAGGATATCAGCGCGCCCACCATCCCCCAAGACTTCAAGCGCAATCAGAAGATCCACCGCTGTTATCTTTTGCACTTTGATAAAAGCGCTCAAACAAAAGAGCCTGAGCCGATGGTCTCAAGAGTAAAGGAGGCCAAATGGGAAGGCAAAATTGCAGGCAGCAGCGATGGCAGGATAAAAGATGATGGCAAAAGCATTTGCGGCCTTGGCGGCGGCAAGGCAGGGCCTGAGGATAAAAGGCCGCCTCAAAAAGACAAGATGAAAAGACGCACGATACGGGTGTTCGGCCCGCAAGGAGAGATGCGATGACCATCGTCTCCTTGCTTGAAGCTTCTTTGCGCTTTGGCGACGAGTCGCTGTTGGACAAGGCCGATTTTGCCATCGAAGAGGGACAAAAGATCTGTCTTGTGGGGCGCAACGGCACGGGCAAATCCAGTCTTTTGAAGGTGCTTGACGGCACTTTGGAGCTTGACAGCGGCCGCCTGGTCTTAAAACAGGATTTAAAGGCAGTCAGGCTTGATCAAGATCCGCCTTTGAACAAGCAGGGCACGGTCTATGCCATGGCCGCTTCGGCCTTGGGGGAGACAGGAGCGGCTCTTTGTGCCTATTTTGAGGATGATGCCAAAGACAAGGCCGATTTGGCAGGCTTTATCGAGCAGCATGACGGCTGGGCCCTCGATGCGAGGATCAGGCGGCAGCTTGGCAGGCTCTCATTGGATCCTGATTTGACAGTCGAGACCCTCTCAGGCGGGCTTAAGCGCAAGGCGGCATTGGCTGCTGCCTTGGTGCAGGAGCCTGAGCTTTTGCTTTTGGACGAGCCTACCAATCACCTTGATGTGGCTTCGATCATTTCTTTGGAGGAGTTTATAAAAAACTTCAACGGCACCGTGCTGTTTGTCAGCCACGATCGCGCCTTTGCCGATCATTGCGCCGACGTGATAGTCGAATTGGACAGGGGCAGACTGTACTCGTACCGGGGATCTTTTGATCGCTATCTTAAGATGCGCGATGAGCGCTTGCGCATGGAGACGCTTGAGCGCAAGGAATTTGACCGCATCTTATCAGAGGAGGAGGCCTGGATCCGCCGCGGGGTCAAGGCCAGATTGGCGCGCAACGAAGGGCGGGTGCGCAATTTGGAACAAATGCGCGAGCAAAGGCGCAACCGCCGCGACCGGGCAGGACGGGCCATTTTGCACATCAGCGAGGCTGATCGCTCAGGCAACATCGTCTATGAGCTTACTGAGGTGAGCCTCAAGCTTGGGGACAAGACAATCGTCGACAATTTTTCTGCAACCGTGATGCGCCAAGACAGGATCGGCATCGTAGGCCCCAACGGCTGCGGCAAGACCTCCTTGGTCAGGCTCCTGCTCGAAGAGCTCAAGCCCGACCGCGGCAGGGTGCGGCCGGGCGTCAACCTGATGGTGCAATACTTTGATCAGTACCATGAAAAATTGGATCCCGATAAGTCCGTTGCCGACAATGTGGCCGAGGGCAGGCGCGATATCATCATCAACGGCAAGAGCGTGCACGTCAATTCCTATCTTAAGGACTTTTTGTTCACCGCCCGCCGCGCCCGCTCCCCCGTTAAGGTCTTATCGGGGGGCGAGAAAAACCGGCTGATGCTGGCCAGGCTGTTTTGCAGGCCCTGCAATGTCCTGATCTTAGATGAGCCCACCAATGATCTGGATCTTGAGACTTTGGAGCTTTTAGAAGAGCTGGTGGCAAATTTTAAGGGCACGGTCATTTTGATCTCCCATGACAGAAGGTTTATCGACCGCTGCGCCACCGAAACGTGGGTGTTTGAAGGCCAAGGCAAGATTGAGGACATCGTAGGCGGCTGGTCTGAGGTTGAGGCCTACTACAAGCGCATCGGCCTGTGGGAAAACCCTGCGGACGCTTTAAGCAAAAAAGAGCAAAAAGAGCAGGTCAGGCTTTCTCACAAGCTTCGCAAAGAAGAGCTTGCCCGCGCCAATGCCAAGCGCAAGGGCTTAAGCTTCAAAGAGCAAAAGGAGCTTGAAGAGCTGCCCATGCTCATTGCAAGCCTTGAAGAGGAACTTGCATCGTTGGATCAAATGATAGCCGATCCTGCCTTGTACAAAGAGCAGGGGGAAAGGGTCAAAGAGATCTTAGGCAGGCGCGAGGCATTGGCCCAAAAAATTGCCCAAAGCTACGAGCGCTGGGAGGCGCTTGAGACCAAAGATGAGGAAGCCAAAATTGCCAAAACACAGTCTGATTGATCTGCACAGCCACACCAATGCCTCAGACGGGGCCCTGACTCCTTATGAGCTGGTGCAAAGGGCCTTAAGGCGGCATCTGACCCATCTTGCCATCACCGATCATGACAGCGTGCAGGGCCTTAAGGCGGCCCATGAGGCGCTTTTGTCCCTTGATGCGTGCGACAAGCTGCAAATCATCGACGGCATCGAGATCTCAACTTCGTATGCAGGCCATCAGATCCATATTGCAGGACTCCTCATCAACCCTGATCATGAGAGCATGCAAAAGCTTATCGCAGAGCAAAAAGAACTGCGCTGCGACAGGGCTCAAAGGATAGGGCGCAAGCTTGAGAGACTGGGGTTTGCAAACATCTACGAGACCATCAGGGGCGCTTTGCCTGAGGGTGCGGTCATCACCCGCGGCAATTATGCGCGCCATCTTTATGAAATCGGGGCTGCCAAAAGCCCCGATGAGGCTTTTAACCGCTATTTGCGCCGCGGCAAAGAGGCCTACGCAGCCACGCAATGGCGCGACATTGCAGATGCCGTCAAGATCATCCATGAATCAGGCGGCTGCGCGGTTTTGGCCCACCCGAGGCGTTATGAGATGACCAATACCAAGCTTCGGGAGCTTATTGCCTATTTTAAAAGCGCAGGGGGAGATGCCATGGAAACGGCCTCCTGCCAACAAAAGCCCTCAGAGCGCGATTATTTGTGCAATTTGTGCCTGCAAAACGATCTTTTGGCCTCGGCAGGCTCTGATTTTCACCAAGAGGGGCAGTTTAGGGAGCTTGGGTACAATCTTGTCATTCCCGACAAGGCAAAGCCCGTGTGGAAAGATGAGCGCTTTGCAGGGCGCTTTTTGCCGATTAAGCCTGATCCCAAGGTCAAGAGTGACGAGAAGCGCTGCTATTGCGGGTTGCAAGGCTTAGTGGTTTAATTTGCCCGATGCAATCCTATGGCAAATTCACCTGATCTTCTCAGATCGCATTTTTAGGCGGGGGCTGATTTGTAATCTCAGTCAATTTGTGATGCGCGGCTGTCCGTTGCCGGCTAGGCAGCCTGGCCTTTGAGCTTGGCCGGGCTCTCGTTTTCCGATTTTCCTTCAATAAGCATCTTTGAGATGTGCGTCGCATAATAATATATTGAATTCTTGACTATTGGTTTTTTGATGTGATCTTATGGAAGCAAATCCGATTTTCAGGTTGTTTTTTTATGGAATTTAAGTGCCAAAGTCTTATTAAACGAAGCCCTTCGCGGCGGGCAATCCCTCGCTCGGAGGATGAGAGTGCGCGCTCCCATGAAAAAAGAGAACGCGCCGCAGCCGGCTATCTTGAGCGCATGGGCATAAAAGGCGACAGTCTGCAAGAGCAGATGATGCGGTTTGAAGCATGCAAAGACGAAATCGGAGCGTTGCCTGAAGGGGTCATGGATGAACTGCGTGCAGGACTGCGCGCCATTGAAGAGAAGTACTCCGATCCAAGAGACGATGATTTCATCACCTACCCGCTTGCTCCCCTGATCTTAATTATCATTTTCGCCGCCTGCGCAGGCATCACCGAGCCCAAATCGATAAGAGAATACATAGAGCGCAACATGCCTGCCATCTGCGTTTTGCTTGAAGACGAGTGGCCCGGGCCTGAGTACGTACCCTCTGCAAGCACAATCTATCGTGCCTTGAAAATAATGGGCTCGGACGAGTGTCGCGAGTTTTTTGCCGAACATTTTTCAGGCCGGCTGTCAGCATGGATCCATCGATTTTTCCGTCAGCAGGTTTGACTGTCGCAATAGCGATGCCGGGCACAAAAAGGTCTGTGCCTGCCGCGCAGGAGATGAGCTCAACCTGCCGCTCAAGCTGAGATCTGCCCGGCGCCAAAAGTGTCAATTCCTAAATTTGCGATCTCATGCGGTCAGGTGAAATTGCCATGATGCAATCTTGATAAAGTCTTGCTCAGATCGGGTTCATCTAATATAATGCCGTGGATCAGCCTGTCCCCCGCGGCAGGCATGCAGAATATTGAATATTGTCAGATTGAGATTTGTCATACTGCGGCCTAATAAGAGGTAAAAGATGCAGGTTACTATTGAACAAGGTGAAGGCCTTAAGCGGATCATTAAGGTCGTGGTAGAGGCCTCGTTGGTTAAGAGCGCTTTTGAGAAGACCATCAAAGAGCTCTCAAAGAAGATGCGCGTTCCCGGTTTCCGCAAGGGACACATCCCTGCCAACATTGTCATGCAACAGCGCCCGGGCGACGTGTTCGACGGCACGCTCGATGCCCTGGCCCGCCAGGCATTTAATCAGGTTACCTCCGAGCACCCCGAGCTTAAGATTGTCGATACCCCTTCGGTAGCCATTGCCGAGGGCACCAAGTTTGATCCCAACGGCGAAAACACCCTGGCATTCACCTGCGAGGTGATGCCCGAGCGCCTGAGTCTGGATCTTAAGGGCCGCACCTTGAAGCAATACGAGTGCGAACTTACCGATGAGGACGTGGAAAACATGATCATGTCCTTGCGCCAGCAGCGCGCCGTCTGGCAAGAATGCCCGGCCGACACTGCCGCTGCCGACGGTCATCGCGTCAACATCAACTTTGCAGGCAGGATTGACGGGGAGCTGTTTGAGGGCAGCAGCGCCAAGAACTACAACGCCGTCATCGGCCGCTCGATCATGATCCCGGGCTTCCTTGAGCAGATTGCAGGCCACAAGGCAGGCGACGAGTTTTCCATCGACGTCACCTTCCCTGAGGACTATGTAGAGTCTCTCAGGGGCAAGGATGCCACCTTCGACATCAAGATCAACTCGGTTGCAGAGCAGATCCTCCCCGAGCTTAACGAAGCCTTCTTTGCATCCTTCAACGTGGAAAATGAAGAAGTATTGCGCAAAGAGCTTCGCAACAACATGGAGCGCGAGAAGCACAACCGCCTGATGCACGCCAACATCGGTGCCTTAGCCGAAGCCTTGAAGGAAGCTGCAGGGGACTTCGTCATTCCTTCAATCTGGATTGAAAACTCCAGGCAGACCATGCTCAAGGCCGAAAAGGATCGCATGCAGCGCTATTTGGGCAAGGAGCTTCCTCCCGTGATCAAGGTGCAACAAAATATGTTGAAAGATCCTCAGTACCGCCGTAAGGAGGCTGAGAATCAGGTGCGCATTTCCTGGATTTTCGAAAGCTTCCGCGCAGGCAACAACATCACCTCGCCTTCTGACGAGACCGTCGAGCGCGAGCTTGATATTTTTGCCTCGGCTTTGGAAGATCCCGAGCATGCCAAAGAAGAGCTGCGCCGCAGCAAGGATGAGATGAACTACATCGTCGAGATGGCCTTGCAGGAGGATATCATCGCCTGTGCCCGCAATCTGATGCAGGTAGAGTACGAGAAGATCCCCTTTGGCGACCTTTTGGTATCGCCCCGATAAATTTAATCACCCCTGCCTAAAGTGCAGGCAACTGTGATATGTTATAGACCCCAACGCCGCTGCGTGGGGTTTTTCTTTGCATTGAGGAGCACTGGTATGTCAACGTTGGTGCCCATGGTCATCGAGCAGACAGGACGAGGCGAGAGATCTTTTGACATATATTCGCGTCTGCTCAAGGACCGGGTGATCTTTCTGACAGGACAAGTCGAAGATCATATGGCCGATCTAATCGTGGCGCAGTTACTTTTTTTGGAATCAGACGATCCTGACAAGGACATCTATTTGTACATCAATTCCCCGGGCGGCGCGGTGACCGCCGGCATGGCCATTTACGACACCATGCAGTACATCAAGCCTGACGTGGCCACGGTGTGCCTTGGGCAGGCCTGCTCGATGGGATCTTTTTTGCTCTCAGGCGGCTGCAAGGGCAAGCGTTTTGCATTGCCTCATGCAAGGATCATGATCCATCAGCCCTTAGGCGGCTTCAAAGGCCAGGCCTCGGACATCATGATCCACGCTCGCGAAACCGAGCGCATCAAGCAGATTTTAAATTCCTGCTTGGCGGCGCATACCGGCAAGAGCCTTGAAGAGATTGAAGCTGCCTGCGACAGGGACAACTTCATGTCCGCGCAGGAGGCTTTGGAGTTCGGGCTGATCGACTCGGTCATCTCCGGTCGCGATCAGATGCCCAAGGCTGCGACAGAGGAATAAAAGCTCAATGAGCCCAAGCGACGACAACAAGACCCCGGTTTGCCTGTTTTGCGGCAAGGGGGGCACGGAAAACCGTACATTAATCAAGACCAAGCAGGGCACGGTCATTTGCTCGGACTGCGTCAAAAAGTGCTACGACATTTTGGTCAAAGAGGGCAAGATCAAAGAAGATGGCAAGGACGCCAAGAGTTCTGCGGCCGCAGGCTCTTTGGATCTTGATAATCTGCCTACTCCGCATGCCATTGCCGCGCACCTTGACGAGTACGTCATCGGGCAGGAAGATGCCAAAAAAGGTCTGGCCGTGGCCGTCTACAACCACTACAAGAGACTCAAGCACAGCGCCGAAGAGACGGGCGTGGAGCTTGGCAAATCCAACATTCTGCTCATCGGCCCCACAGGCTCGGGCAAGACTTTGCTCGTGCAGACTTTGGCGCGCTTTTTGAAAGTGCCTTTTGCCATGTCCGATGCCACCACCTTAACCGAGGCAGGCTATGTGGGCGAAGATGTGGAAAACGTCATTTTAAGGCTGTTGCAAAGCTGCGATTTTGACGTGCAAAAGGCCCAGAAGGGCATCATCTACATCGATGAGATCGACAAGATAGCGCGCAAAAGCGAAAATCCCTCCATCACCCGCGATGTGTCCGGCGAGGGCGTGCAGCAGGCTCTGTTAAAGCTTGTCGAAGGGACGGTGGCTTCCATTCCCACGCAGGGCGGGCGCAAGCATCCGCGCCACGAGATGATCGAGGTGGATACCTCGCAGATCCTGTTTATCTGCGGCGGCGCCTTTGCAGGCTTGGAGAAGATAGTCGACAAAAGACTGTCCAAGAACTCGGGCATCGGCTTTGGCGCCGAGGTCATAGGCAAGAAGGATGCCCTGACCCTGACCCAAAAATATCAAAAAGTGGAGCCTGACGATCTGGTCAAATTCGGCATCATCCCCGAGTTCATCGGCCGCATGCCGGTCATCACCGCCTTAAAGGAGCTTGATCGCGAATCGCTGGTGCGGGTCTTAAAAGAGCCCAAGAATGCCATCGTGCGCCAGTACGAAGCCTTGTTCAAGTTTGAAGGGGTCGATCTGGAGTTTACGCAGGAGGCCTTGCATGCCATTGCCGATATTGCCATTGAAAGGCACACCGGCGCCCGCGGCTTGCGCTCGGTGGTCGAGGGGCTGCTCATGAACACCATGTACGATATTCCCTCGGCCAATAACGTGGCCAAGGTGGTGGTCGACGAGAACACGGTGCGCAACGGCAGCGAGCCCTTAGTCATCAAATCCTCATTGGCCTCTTGAGTATTTTTTGCGCCCCGCCCTTGCAAAAGGGCAGGGCAGCCTCCACGTAATCTGTATAACTCTTTGTTGCTCACAATCCCAGAAGGTCTATGACGCAGAAAAATAACGCAGCTGAAAATCCCATCAGAAAGGTTTTGCCTCTGGTGACATTAAGAGGCCTGGTGGTCACCCCCGACACCAATGTGCAGGTGCTGGCCGCCCGCGAGCAGTCCATCGAGGCTTTTCGCACGGCCATGCTCTCAGAGCAGCCTGACATTGCCGTGTTTTGTCAGTTAAACGATGACGAGGAGACCCCGGGCAGGGACGGTTTGCTGCCTGTGGGCGTGATCTGCCGCGTCATCAGCGGAGTGTACAAGGACACCGACAATTTCAAGTGCCTGTTGCGCGGCACCGGGCGCATCAGGCTCATCAACGTGTTAGATGAAGATGGCTGCGCCTATCGCAAAGCAACCTTTGAGATGTTGCAGGAGACGACCCACAGCCAAAGCGTGCTTGATCACTATGTGACGGTTTTGCAGGCGGCATTGGATCATGCGCTCAAAAACGGCGATCCTGCGGTCAAAAGCTTTATTGACAAGACCATTCCCTCCGATCTCATCGAGACACTGAAAAAGCACACCGATTTGTCGGTCATCACCAATGTGCTGGCGCAGACGGCCTCCATCGGCCTTGCCGAGAAACGCTATCTGCTCTCTTGTCTTGATCCCGTGGAGCGGGCTCGCTTTTTGATTGTCAAGTTAAACGGCTTTTCCTATCAGGCCGAGCTTGAGCGGCGCATAGTCGAAGAGGCGCGGCTGAGCATGGATCGCAATCAAAAAGAGTACTTTTTGAACGAGCAGCTCAAATACATCAAGCGCGAGCTTCACCTCGACAAGGGCGATGACGATGAGGCGGAGATCCTGATGGAGCGGCTTGAGGAGCTCAAAGCCCCTCCTGCCGTCAAAAAGCGCATCGAAAAAGAGATCAAAAAGTACTCGACCATGAGTTACCACAACTCAGAGTCGGTCACCAGCCGCAATTACATCGAGACTTTGATGTCCATCCCCTGGCAGGAGAGCTCGGAGGTCAACAAAGATCTGAGCGTGGCCAAGGAAGTTTTGGATCACGATCATTACGGCTTGGAGAAGGTCAAAGAAAGAATTTTGGAATATCTGGCAGTCCAATCGCGCTCTGACAAGATCCACGGGCCCATTTTGTGCCTGATGGGGCCCCCCGGCATCGGCAAGACGTCCCTGGGAGCCTCCATTGCCAAGGCCACCGGGCGCAAGTATGCAAGGGCGGCTTTGGGCGGCATTCACGACGAGTCTGAGATCCGCGGGCACAGGCGCACCTATGTGGGCTCGCTTCCCGGGAAAATCATTTCCAACATCATAGGCTGCGGGGTCAACAATCCTTTGTTCCTGCTTGATGAAATCGACAAGCTGGGGCACTCGGTGCACGGCGATCCGGAGGCGGCGCTGCTTGAGGTCTTGGATCCTGAGCAAAACCATGCCTTCACCGACAACTACGTGGAAATCGAGTACGATCTGTCCAATGTGCTGTTTATCGCCACGGCCAACAGCTACAACATCAGCCAGCCGCTCTTGGATCGCATGGAGATCATCGACTTGTCCTCTTACACCGAAGAGGAAAAGTTCAACATTGCCAAGCGTTATCTTTTGCCCAAGCAGATCAGGCTCAATACCCTTGATGAAAGCTATTTTTGCGTCACCGACGAGGCCATCTTGGAGCTTATTCGCTACTACACCCATGAAGCGGGCGTCAGAGGGCTTGAGCGGCTGTTAAACAAGCTGTGCCGGGTGACGGTCAAGGACATGCTCTTAAAAGAAAGCGCCAAGGCCGACAGGGGCGATGGCAAAAAGCGTCCAAGGCGGCGCAAGATCGTCATTGACGAGAAAAAGCTGCCCAAGATCTTGGGGCCGCGCCGCTATGACTTTACCTCAAAGTTAAGCGAAAACAAGATAGGGCTGGTCAACGGATTGGCGTGGACCTCGATGGGCGGCGAGCTTTTGCAGCTTGAGGCGGTGGCCAACAGCGGCAAGGGCAATCATACCCTCACGGGCAAGCTTGGCGATGTCATGAAAGAGTCCATCAGCGCTGCCATGACCCTGGTGCGCTCGCGGGCGCATCTTTTGAAGCTTGATCCGCAATTTTTTGAAAAGTGCGATCTGCACATTCACGTGCCCGAAGGGGCCACCCCCAAGGAAGGCCCGTCGGCAGGCGTGGGCATGGTCACGGCCATCGTGTCGGCTTTAACCTACAATCCCGTGCGCGCCGATGTGGCCATGACAGGCGAGATCACCTTGCGCGGGGATGTCCTGCCCATAGGCGGCCTCAAAGAGAAACTGCTTGCGGCCTTGCGCGGCGGCATCAAGCTGGTGCTCATCCCCGAGGACAACAAAAAAGATCTGTGGGACATGCCCAAGTCCGTGCTCAAGGGGCTTAAGATAGAGCCTGTCGGGCGCATCGACGAGGTCTTGAAGTTTGCCTTGCAAGAAGATCCTTACGAGCATGAGCCGCAAAGCCCATGGAAAATCAATCACAGCTTAGGCTCAGAAGAGGAGCCATCGGAGACCAAGGTGCACGCATGAGCAACAAAGAACAAGACTTTTACGACATTCAGCTTCAGGTAGCAGCCACTCTTGTGAGAGCGACCGGTCACTTAATCAAATGTTTTAAGGCAGTGAATGAGCCCT
>CAZYXT010000002.1:0-56987 GCA_964651505.1 uncultured Enterobacterales bacterium | reverse complement strand
CCTGCAAAAGTCTTACAATAACCCATCACAAGCGTTTTTTAATGAGGAGAAATTCATGGCAGAGGAAACCATTTTCACCAAGATCATCAACGGCACCATTCCCTCCACCCTGGTTTATCATGACGATCTGGTATCGGCCTTCTGCGACATCGCCCCCAAGGCCAAGCATCACATCCTGATTGTGACCAACAAACCCATTCCCTCTGTCAACGAAGCGACCTTGGAGGACGAAGCTGCCCTCGGCCGCCTGTTTACGGCTGCCCGCAAGATAGCCTCAGATCTTGGCATCGACAAGTCAGGCTACAGGCTCATCGTCAATACAGGCGCCGACGGCGGACAGGAAGTGCCGCATCTGCACATGCATCTTTTGGGCGGGCAGAAGATGGGCCCCTTAGGCTTTACCAAGGAGTAGCCCATGCGCCCAAGCTTAGTCTTGCTGACCTTTGTGCCGGTGTTTTTGGCAGGCTGCGGCAGCTTAAACGGCGCCTTTGACCCGCACTCTCAGAAGGCTCCGCCTCCTCCCAAGGTTGAAGAGACCAAGGCCGAGGTTATCGTCAATCCCAATTACAAGGAGCCTCCTGCCTTTGATCTGCCCGCAGGAGACGATGTGGAGATTTTGGTCTTCGACAAAGAAGATTCAAAGCCGCAGACGGCCGAGACCATGCTGCCTGATTATGCCGCCACGGCAGAGATTGACAACTGCGATCTGAGAGTGGCAGGCGACATTGTGGATAAAACCAGGCTCTTGTGCGCCCGCCTGGTAAACCGCCTGCAAGTTGACAGCGGCGCGGCCTATGCCGCCCCCACCGCGATCCCCGCCAAGTACTCAGACTGCGTGCCCGATTTGTCGCCGCTTATCAATCAGACTTTAAGGGAAAATGAAAGAAGCTCCCTGATTGCCATCGATGATGTCAGCCTGCTCAACAGGCTGCAGTCAGACCAAAGCAACCCTAGCGAGTCTTCGATCCCCAAGCTTATCAGGCTGTCCCGGGCCCATAACGTGCCCTATCTTGTCACAAGCTCCATCCGCGAGGTGGGAGGCAAAGCGGCGCTGACCATCAGGATTATCAGGGTGCAAGACGGCGTCACCTTGGCACAAGGCATGGAAAAAGCCGATCCTGCCTTGCAAACCGATTTATGATCTAAAGCTTAAGCGCCCTGCGCTTAAGCTTTAACCTCAAGGCGCCCGATGCAATGAAGCCTTAAGATAAGGCTTTAGATCTGAGATTTATTGCAAAGCAAGAGTCAAATCCCAAGGGGAGCGCAGAGCGACATTAATTTAAGTGCTCAAACTTAAGCGCAAAGGGGACTTCACGTCATCAAAAGTCGCCTGAGGCTTCGGTCAAAATCCCCAAGATCACAAAGATCTCTTTGGAACAAGAGGAGATCGGGGCAGCACTCCTCTGCCCCTTCTTAAACAAGATCAGTTTTCCTTGGTCAAACCACCCTTGGAGACTACGTCGCCTTGCAGTTCAACCACGGTTAAGGACAAATTGATCAGGCTGACTTTATCGCCAACTTGCGGGAAGCCGCCGATGTGATAGGACATGAAGTCGCTTAAATTCATGGACTTTTCAAAGGAAGTGAGCTCCATATCGTAAGATGCGGCCAGCTCGCTCATCTTGACCGAGCCATTGAGCACGATGTCGCCTCTGTAGCGATCGGGCTTCTTGGGGGCCTTCTCCTGGGCAAAGACCGAATTGAGCAGGACCTCGTCGCTCTCATGGCCGATGACGCTGACAATATCATCCTTTTGAAGCTTGGTATCGCCATGGGCCTTGAGCATATGACCGTCGCGGAACAAAGCGGCCACCTGCGTTCTCTTGGGGAAGCGCATCTCGCGCAAAGGCAGGCCGTCGAGGCTGTCTCTTTTGACATGGTAGTTGTAAAGCTCGAAGTCGTCCGAGAGGGTGATGCCCACCTGCGATTTGTTGATGGGAGCAGCCGACACCGGAGCGAAGATCTTAAAGAGCTTGGCCGCAGGCACGATGGTGGCGCCCTGCACCAGCAAGGAGAACAGCACCACGATGAAGGCGCAGTTGAAGTACAGCATGCTGTCGGGCACGCCCTCCATCACAGGATAGATGGCCAATACAATGGGCACCGAGCCTCTGAGGCCCACCCACGACATAAAGGTCAGCTCTTTGTTGGAATAGCGCCTGAAAAAAGGCTTCATGAAAAGGAAGACGGCAAAAGGACGGGCAATGAAGGTCAAAGCCAAAGCCACGCCGATGCCGGGCAACGCGTAATCAATCAGGGTGCTCGGGGTTACCAGGAGACCCAACAACAAGAACAAGGTGATCTGAGCAAGCCAGGTCAGGCCTTCGCTGACAGGCAGAATATAGTTGACCGAGCGGGTATTCTGATTGCCGATGAGCATGCCGATGATGAAAATGGCCAAAAAGCCCGAGCCGCCGAGGGAGGCAGTGATGCCAAAGCCCGTAAGGCCTATGCCCACCACCATGATCGTGTACAGGCCCGAGTTTAAGTTGATGGCGGCCACCGCAAAGCGCCCGAACAGGCCGAAGACAATGCCCAAAATGGTGCCCAGGCCAAACTGCATCACGAAGATCATGCCCACTTCAAAGGCCGAGGTGGCCTCGCCTGACACAAATGCAAGCAGCACCACGGTCAGCAAAATGGCCATAGGGTCGTTGGAAGCCGATTCAATCTGCAAAGTCGAGGAAATGCGTTCTTTTAAGTTGACCCCGCCATTGCCCAGCAGGTTGAACACGGCGGCAGCGTCGGTCGAACCTACCGTGGCGCCGACCAGCAAACCTTCCACAAGGCTGATGTCAAAGAAATAATAGGCAGCCAATCCCGTGATGGCGGCCGTTCCCACTACGCCCACGGTGGCCAAAATGACCGATTCGGCCGCAACTTTCTGCATCATGCGCAAGGAAGTGCGCAAACCGCCGTCCATGATGATCAATGCCAGCATCACGTTGGAGATGAAGAAGGCTGAGGTGTAATCGTTGTAAACGATGTTCAAAATAAAACCGTCTTCACCTGTCATCATGCCGATGCCCAAGAACAAAAGCAGGATGGGGGTGCTGATATAACTTGACAGTTTGCTTGCCAAAACGGCGAATACCAACAGCAAACCGCCGATAAACATGACCATATTAAGGTCGATGGCAGACATGGACGCGCTTCCTTATTATTTATAGGTTAAAGATTACCTGATCTTGCTTATTTTAAAATACTTTTTACAATTTTCGAAGCTTTTTGCACGCGCTTCCATCAAATCAAGCTCTTAAAGCCTTGGGGCAATTCATGTTTTATCATCGATATTTTTAAGCGTGTCCTCCTTGCCATCAGGTGCACAAACTTTTAAGTAAATAATTTATTGTATAATCAGCATGCACATTCTTGGATTTTTACAGGGTAAAAAGAGGGGGGCCCCTCTTTTGAAAAGAGGCGCCATAAAAGATGCCCTTTTCTTTGAGTGCCGTCAAAGTTTGCTCCCCATGCCCGCGCCCGGGCTCTTTAAATGCCGCCTTAAAAGCCCCGTGTGCAAAAGGAGCTTTGTGTGCACCAATAAAGATCGCAGACGCGCCCGCTCTTGTTTCATGGGCAAAAAAGAGTAATTATTTGTATAATACGCCCATCGTTAAGCCATCCCGTCTGCCTTGATGTGCAGCAGGTTGGGGGCTTTTACCAGTTTAAAAAGGATCTTCGCATGTGTTCTATTTACGGAATCTTAGGCATTAAAGAAAATCCTCAATCCCTGCGCGCCAAGGCCTTGGAAATGTCCAGGCTGCAAGTGCACCGCGGCCCGGATTGGGAAGGCATTTATCAAGGCGATCACGCCATTGTGGTGCATGAGCGCTTATCTATCGTTGATCCTGCCAACGGCGCCCAGCCTTTGTACAATGCCGATAAAACTCATGTGTTAGCCGCCAACGGCGAAATTTACAACCACGTGCAATTAAAAGGCGAGCTTAAGGAGCCCTATCAATTCTCAACAGGCTCTGACTGCGAGGTCATATTGCCTTTGTACGACGAATTCAAAAAGACAGGTCAGATTTTCTTGGACCGCCTCGTAGGCGACTTTGCCTTTTTGCTCTATGACGCCAAAGAGGATTGCTATCTTATTGCCCGCGATCACATCGGCATCGTGCCTTTGTACGTAGGATGGGATCGGGCAGGACACTTCTGCGTTGCATCCGAGATGAAGGCCTTAACCCCCGTGTGCGATACCGTCAAAGAGTTCCCTCCCGGGCACTATCTGTACTCCAAAGAAGGCACCGAATTTAAGCGCTACTACAAGCGCGACTGGATGGAATACGACAACGTCAAAAACAATGCCACCTCAGTTGAAGATCTCAAAAATGCCCTGATGGACAGCGTCAAACGTCAGCTGATGTGCGACGTGCCCTACGGCGTATTGCTCTCAGGCGGTCTTGATTCTTCGGTGATCTCGGCCATCGCTCAACACTATGCCCCATCGCGCGTCGAGGATGACGGCAAGAGCGCCGCCTGGTTCCCGCGCCTGCACTCCTTTGCCATCGGTCTTGAGGGTGCCCCCGATCTGAAAAAGGCCCGCGTGGTGGCCGATTATCTTGGCACCGTGCACCATGAGATCCACTACACCATCGAAGAGGGCATCGATGCCCTGCGCGAGGTCATCTATCACATCGAGACCTATGACGTGACCACCATCCGCGCTTCCACCCCCATGTATCTGATGGCCCGCTACATCAAGGCCATGGGCATCAAGATGGTGCTCTCGGGCGAAGGATCCGACGAGATCTTCGGCGGCTATCTGTACTTCCACAAGGCCCCCGATGACAAGGAATTTCACGAGGAGCTTGTGCGCAAGCTCTCGCAGCTGCACCTTTACGATTGCCTAAGAGCCAACAAGTCGCTGATGGCCTGGGGCGTGGAAGGCCGCGTGCCTTTCTTGGACAAGCGTTTCCTCGATGCGGCCATGCGCATCAATCCCAAGGACAAGCTGTGCCCGGGCAAGACCATAGAAAAGAAGGTTTTGCGCGAGGCTTTTGAAGGCATGCTGCCTGAGGAAGTGCTGTGGAGACAAAAAGAGCAGTTCTCAGACGGCGTGGGCTACTCTTGGATCGATGCTTTGCGCGATTACGCCGAGCAGAAGGTCTCAGACGAGAAGTTTGCCCAGCGCTTTGACCGCTTCCCCGTGCACACCCCCGTCACCAAGGAAGCCTATCTGTACCGCGAGATCTTCGAGGAGCTCTTCAAGCTCCCCTCAGCCGTCACGACCGTCCCTTACGGCAAGTCGGTGGCCTGCTCCACCGAAACTGCCATCGCCTGGGACGAGAAGTTCAAGGACATGGCCGATCCCTCGGGGCGCGCCGTCACCGACGTGCACGAAGATGCCTATGAAATGGGCCACAAGCTCTGACAGATACGATTTCTAATCACAATTTAAGGCTGCCCAAGGCAGCCTTCTTTATGCCATGTCAAATTTTGCCCTCCAACGCATCCCCTATTTTCCGGCTTTAAAGTGCCTGTTTGATGATCCCCTCGGATCTGAGATTTTATCGGTGATCATCTACCATCAAAGCAAATACCGCCAAAGCAGGTTTTGCAAAGAAGATCATCTTTATTTGCTCAAAGACCAATTGTGCGCGCAGGCAACAAGAATTGAGGCGCTCATCGACAAGATGATCCTGCAGGGGATCTTGGTGCAGCGCTTTGAGAGCGTGCTTAAGAAAAAAGATCCCAAGCTTGCCTTAAAGGAGATCTTGGCGCCCGACGAATATGAAGGATCCCGGTATTTGGGCGCAGATCTTAACTTTATTTGCACCCTTTTGCGCCTGAAAGGATTTAAGATCACCCCCAAGCTTTTAGAGCATGCCGCAGACGACAGCCTTGATTTTTATGCAGCCATTGACGATTACAAGCTGCCCTTGCAACAAAAGCTGACAGGCAGGGTGCGCGGGGCGCAATTTGATGAAGCATCATTAATCTTAGCGCAATTTTTGGTCTTTGTTGCCAATTGCCGCCCCAAGCTTTTTGACAAAGCCGTAGCCCCAGGGTGGCACATGCTGTTGTGTCCTCCTGCCAAGCCCTGCGATATTGCCAAAAGGTGGACAAGAGAGGGGCAGCGGGCCTTGGATCTGTGCCTGACCGACGGGACCTTTTTTATGTGCGACGGGGATTTTATCGGCAACGCCTGCCATTGCATCAGCCATTATCGCAAGCAGGAGGAGAGCATGGAGCTTGCCTGCGCCCTGCTTTTGGCTGCAAGCGCAATCTGTCCTGATTTGCAATTTGAAAGCGAGGTTTCAGATGAGATCTATGGCAAAGCATTGGCTTTGCTTGAGGAGTGGAATAATAGTTGTTTTGGCGGGCAGCCTGTGATCGATTATTTTTTAAGGACTGCCCCAGATTATCGTCATGCTAATTTTCATCGGCATAATTAAAACCTGTCAAGAATTGTTGAAAACCAGTTCAAAGGTCACTGTAAAAAATAGGAGATCAAATTAAGATCTCCTACAAAGTTATAGCAAACAAAGAAAAGGACGATCTCAATTTCTTGAGTCAACTTATTGTACAATAATTTAGGCATTTTGTATATTTAAAACTCGATCAGGGTCAATTTTTTATTGAGTGAAATTATCACATTGTTATCTTCCATGCACCAAATCATCCTCATCTCTCCGGGATCGGCTGAGGCATTGAACCTTAAAAGCACCAAAGAATTTTTAAGCCGTTTCCTCTTTGACGACAACGTGGTCAAAATGCCCCTCAAAGAGTATTTGCTGCCTTTGATAATCTCAAGGCGCGCCCCCAAGCTCCTTAAAATCTACCAAAGCATTGAGGAAAACGGGAAAAGCCCCTTAAGTTGCTTTAACGCAAGTCTGACAGCCCATGTCAACACTCTTTTGCCCGATAACGCCGGCGCGGCGCTTGGATGTCTTTACAGCAGGCCCTATTTTGAGGAGGTGCTTGAAAAGACGGCGCTTAGCTTAAAAGGCAGTGCCGATGGCGCCATCTCGCTTATAACCTTAAGCCCCTTTATGAGCACCGCCACCCATGAAACGCCTTTGAACCTCTCCTCAAAGATTTTGCGCAAGCTCAAGTTTGATGGCAGGGTCTACTTTGATGAGGGGTTTTATGACGACGAAGACTTTTTTAAGCTGCATTATCAAAATATAGAGCGTTTTCTTGAAGCCTCCGCCAAGCAAGGGCGTGAGTTTGACGTGCTTTTGATCTCCGTGCACGGCCTGCCTCAAAGCTATGTGAAGGACAATCCCTTCTACTCTTTAAACTGCGATGATTTTGCCTTAAAGCTGCAAGCTGCCCTGCCGCAGATCCAAGTAAGATTAAGTTTTCAATCAAAGTTCGGCCCCATGCCGTGGCTGAGGCCCTGCACGGGCGCGGTTTTAAAAGATTTGGCCAAAAATGGCAAAAGAGTTGCAGTGTATTGCCCGGGGTTTATGGGCGAGTGCTCAGAGACCCTGCATGAGGTTGCAGACGTTTATCAAAAGCTCTATTACCGCTGCCGAGGCCGGGTGTTTGCCTATATTCCCCAGCCCGGGGCCTTTGAATATGCAAAAGTGCTTGCTCCCATGATCTTAAAGCGCAGCGTCCAAAGCTTTGCCCCTGCGGCGCGGCATGACGGCGGCGCTTTCAGGCTTGATCTTGAGCAAAGGCTCAAAGGATAAACCCGCACCGCTCAGATTTGGCATCTGCGGCCTTTAAAAACTTTGATGGCAGATCTGCGGGCAAATCATGCAAAATACGGCGTGCAATCCATCATGCGCTGCGGGATGATAAGTCCCCCTTGCAAGCGGCACACGCCCATGAAGTTGTCTTTATAATAAACTTTGACCAAGGCGCCCTCATCAAAGCGCCCGTCGAGATCTGCCCCGGTTTTTTGCCTGACCCCGTGGCTTAAAGGCTCGGCTTTGTCGCATTCAAGATTGATGGCAGGCAGGGCAATGGCCTTGTCGATGGGATAGAGGAGCGCATCGAGGGCGGCAAAGTCCTCTTGTTCTTTTGCTCTCAAGCTTTCAAGCTCCTCCAAGCTCACCATGGTTTGAGGCAGCCCTTCCACCTCAATGCGGCGCAAGGCTGCCACATGGGCCCCGACCCCGAGCGCCTCCCCGATGTCGGCAATCAAAGTGCGAATATAGGTGCCCTTGGAGCATAAGACCTCAAGCTCAAAGCTGTTGTGCCCGGCGTCGATGTTAAGAAGCTTGAGGCTTAAGATCTGCACGGTGCGGCTTGGCACCTCCACGCTTTGGCCTTGACGGGCATATTTGTAAAGCTCCTTGCCTGCAACCTTGATGGCTGAATAGACAGGCGGGATCTGAGTGATGGCGCCTTTAAACTTAGGCAAAATATCCTCAACCTTAAATATGGCGTCCCCAGGGAAGCAGCTTTTGACTGTCTGACCTTCGCGATCGCAAGTTGAGGTGCTCACGCCCAAGATCCCCGTGGCACGGTAGCGCTTGTTGCCGTCCAAAAAGAACGAGGAAAACTTGGCAGCCTCCCCCAAGCAGACGGGCAAAAGCCCCGAGGCCAAGGGATCCAAGGCTCCCGTGTGGCCGCCTTTGTAGGCTTTGTAGATTTTTCTGACCTTAACCAAGGCTCCCGACGAGGAAATGCCCTCGGGTTTGTCCAGCAGCACTATGCCGGTGATTTTGCGATCGTTTAAATTGTGGCGCATATCTGTCCTCTCACAAGAGAGGCTATTGTATCAAACCACACCCCCAAGGTTTGCCCAAAAATGAGCAATGTTGAAACGCCTCCCGGGCGTCCCTCCTGCAAGGCCAAAGCTTGCTCTTGTATTAGCCCTGGTTTTTTTGTAAGATAGCTTTGATGAATGGGGCCGCGCGGCTCTTTCGTACTTAGGCTTGGTTTAATTGGTCAGGACCGGAAGGTAGCAGCCGGGATCAGGTTTTAAGGTACAGAAATGCAGTCGCAGGTCCCACCCAAGAGAGGATCATGGACAATTCGCTCTATTTTTATCAAGGTGCCAATTTAGCGCACGCAAGCTTCCATAAACTCCATAAGCTCTCCTCATTGGCAGCATCTTTAAGCGAGGCTCCGCGTCTTTTTGCCCCCAACATCAATCTTATCATCAGACCCCGCGGTTTCGGCCTCACCACGGCCTGCAACGAGCTTGAAAAGCTTTTGATGTTAAACAGCCTGACCAATCTTGGCGATGAAGAACTGATTGCCCGTCAAGATTTTGTGCCGGTGCTGCATCTTTCTTTGACCAAGATGAAGGCTAAGGATGCCTTGGACATCAAACAAGATCTTTTGAAGATCTTGCAAAGCAGGATGTGGCAGCACCATCTTAAAGGCGAGCTTAAGCGGCAGCACAGCCCGAGGGCCTTTTTAAACGAGCTTATCGATCTTATTTATTTGAAGTACCGCAAAAGCATCGCCGTTCTGATAGACAACTACGATGTGCCCTTCATCAACGCCTCCGCCCTTGCCGATGAGGATGAGCAGGACATCGCCGTGTCGGTGTATTTGGATATGCTCAATGCCTTTAAACGGGCAGGCACCAAGATAAAATGGGTGCTTTTGACCGGGCATCTTAAATTTGAGCTGACCACCCCATTCTCAGAAGGCCTGCCCATCATAAGCGATCTGAGCTTTGACCCTCAAATCGACACCCTGTTCGGGTTTACCAAAGAGGAAGTCAAAGAGTTCTTTTTCAAAGATTTGCGGCAAATTGCCCCGCGGCAGGGGCTTACCGCCGCGGAGATGCTCGAGGGCCTTGAGCAATGCTATGGCAATTATGTGTTCTCAGATGAGGGCCAAAAAGTGATCTGCCCGGCCTCTGTCATGAGCTGCCTTGAAAACGAGGGCATGTTCTACCCTTACATGGCCCATAGGGACTTTGCCTTTTTAAAAAGAGCCTTTGAGCGCAATCCCCCCGATCTTGCGTGGCTGTTCAAAGACGGATTGGAGGCCCTCTTTTACGAGGCGGTGCCTTTAAAGCCCAAGGGCCGCGATTTTGGGGCCATGTTAAGCCAGCTTGGCATCGTCAATCCCCAAAAAATTACGGCAAGCGAGGGTGACAACTTCTTAAACTTCAGGTATCGTTTTGCCTGCCCCAACGAGGAAATGCGCCGTCTGTTCAAGATTGTCTGCCGCCTCTCATCGGACAAGCTTTGCAATCAGCCCATCAACCCCATGGTCTTGTGCGACGGGGCCGATAAATTTGACCTAAAGGATGAATAGCATGGCCTTAGCCTTTTTTGATCTGGACGGCACCATTTTAAATGGCGATTCCAACGAACTCTTTTTTGCCTATCTTTTGGAGCGGGGCGTCATCGGCACTGATTTTTTGGAGCCTCTGTCTTACTTTCAAAAGCTCTACTATGAGGGAGCCCTTAAAATCGACGATTTTGTCCTCTATGCGACCACTCCTCTTTTAAAGATGACAAAGGCCGAGCGCGATGCTCTGATTGCAGGGGCCTTGCAAGAAAAACTGGCCCCGCACATCAAATCAAAGGCAAGAGAGGCTGTGCAGTCCCACCTGGCGCAAGGAGATCGGGTGCTGGTGGTCTCGGCCACCGTCGATTATCTGGTGCGTCCCGTGGCCGATGCCATCGGGATAAGCGATGTCATTGCCGCCCCCGTGGCTTTAGATGCCGAGGGCAGACTTACTCAGGCTTTGACCGATGTGACGCCCTACCAGGAAAACAAGGTGGTGCGCATCAAAAAGTTTATTCAAAAAGAAAAGCTTTCCCTTGAGGGCTCGTGCGCATACGGCGACAGCATCAACGACGTGCAGATGCTTATGATGTGCGACAAGCGTTTTGCCGTCGACCCGACCGCAGAATTGCTCAAGGCAAAAGTGCCCGATCTTAAGATCCTGTCATGGAGGCCATAAGCCCCTGCTCTTTGCAAGATGCCGCGGCAGGCTCAAGGGCGGCGATCGGCATCCTTGCGGCAGATCTTGTTGGCCTGATTGGGGCGGATCTCAAAGAGCGGCCAGCGCCCCTGCCTGACCCCTTCCGTCTGCAAGGCCGAGCTTTCATCGACGCTGTAGATCTTGGGGTTTTTGCGATCGATGAACACGCGCACAATCTGCCCTTGGTTTAATTGAGGCAGACGCCGCGCCGATACCGCTGCGCCTAAGAAGAACCTGGGCTTGCCGGTGCCGCATTCTTTGTACACCACCGCAGCTTTCAAGGCCCACGGCACTTTGCAGGCAAGAGCGCTGTATTTGCCATCCAAGATCACGACGGCATAAGCTTCGCAGGCAATGGGACAGGGATCTTTGCGAAGCCTGATGCGGATCAGGCAGTAATAGCAGTATTTGCCCAAGGAGAGGAACAAATAGATAAGGCACAATATGGTCAGAAGATTGGGCGAGAAAGTCTCAGGCAGGGCCGTGTCGCTGACCTTAAGGCAGGTCAAAACCGCCGTCAAGGCCAACACCAAATAAAACGTCACCCCCAATCCGCGCTTGACAACCGTGTCCGCCACATTGAAATCAAAGCGGACGCCGGCTTGCTGCAGGTGTGTCTGATAATAACAATTGCCGGGCAACTTATCTCTTATGATGAGCTCCTTTAGCGATCTTTGACTTCAACCCAAAATTGCTTTTCAAGTTTATCAAATAAACTTACGCACTGATCATCTTTTTTGGCCGTGACAATCGAAACGACAAAGATGGCAACAGCCGAAAGCAAAAAGCCCGGAATGATGGAGTAAAGATTAAGGAAGTTGCCGCTCTCCCAGACAATGACCGTCAGGGCACCGGCCACCATGCCTGCCATTGCTCCTTTCAAATTCATCTTGCTCCAAAACAAGGAGATGAGGATGGCAGGGCCGAAGGAGGCGCCAAAGCCTGCCCAGGCATAGCTTACCAATTGCAAGATCCCGGAGGACGGATCCATGGCAATGACATAGGCAATTGCGGCCACCAAAAGGAGCATCATGCGTCCGCACCACACAAGCTCGCTTTGCGAAGCATTGGGACGGATGAGGCGGCGATAAAAGTCTGCCGTCAGAGTGGTGGAGGCCACCAAAAGCTGGCAGGACAAGGTGGACATGATGGCAGCGAGAATTGCCGACAACAAGATGCCCGCAACCCACGGGGTAAACAGGGTTTGCGTTACGATGATGAAGATCTGCTCGTGATTTGAGACCAAAATCTCAGGGTGTTTTTGCGAAAAGGCCACGCCGTAGTAGCCTACCAGCACGGCGCCAAGCAGGCACAAAATCATCCAGGCAATGCTGATGCGGCGGGCAGCGCCCAAACCGCGCACGGTGCCTGCGGCCATAAAGCGCACCAGAATGTGGGGCTGTCCCATGTACCCAAGGCCCCAGCCTACCAAGGATAAAAACCCTATCACGGTCATGCCCTGCAAAAAGTTGCTCATGTCAGCGCTTTTTTGACTGATAAGCTCGTTTGCAACATCAAAACCGCCGCAATCCATCAGCATGATCATGGGGGTTAAGAGCAAGGCAAAGATCATAAGAGAAGCCTGCACCGTATCCGTCCAGCTTACGGCCAAAAAGCCGCCGATGAACACATAGAAGATGGTGGAGGCAGCGCCTATCAACAGCGCATTGCTGTAATCCATCTCAAAGGTTTGTTCAAACAAACGCGCAGCCGAAACCATGCCCGAGGCGCAATAGACCACAAAGAAGATCAAGATGATGACCGCGGCGGCCACGGAGGTGATGCGGTATTTGTCGCAAAATCTGGCGGCAAGATAATCAGGCAAAGTCAAAGCATCGGAGGCATTGGCCGTAAAGGAGCGCAATCTTGCGGCCACAAACTTCCAATTGCACCAGGCCCCTGCGGTCAGGCCGATGGCAATCCAGGCCTCAGAGAGGCCCGACAAATATAAGGCGCCGGGAAGCCCCATTAAGAGCCAGCCTGACATGTCGGAGGCGCCTGCCGACAGGGCAGTAACCACTCTGCCCAAGCTGCGGCCGCCCAGCACGTAGTCATTTAAGGATTTGGTCATGCGCGCGGCGACAATGCCGATGGTGAGCATGCACAAAATATAGACGATAAATGTGGTTGTAGTCGTAAACATTTCAAATACCCGTTGACATAAGTGCGCTTATCTTACCAAATAATGCCAAAAATTATGAATTAGAAGCCAAAGCGGGCCGTTAAATCAGGCTGCGCACCAAAATAAGACATCGCAGGCAAAAAGAAACATTAAGCGCCGCCGAGCAGATGAGCCTCAAGCACGCAACGGGAGATCTTGGGCAAAAACTCTCGCGCCCAAAGCCCCCAAGGGCAATGAGGAGGTTGCCTTAAGAGAGGACATCATGCCGTCTGCCCTCTCAAGCAGGAGCCGGAATTTGACCTTAAAACGCCCTTTTAAAGCGGCATGACAGATGAACGTTGAATAAAGTCCGGGGCAGCTTGGGACATGGTTTAAAAAAGGCCGTGCCCAAGTTTAGTCAAGAGCTGCCACTTGATCCTTTAAGTACTGCAAATTGTTGCACACCAAAGGGAAGTGCCATACCGACGTATCCACATCGGCGCTTTGAACATGAAAGCCGAAGGCAAAGCGCTGACGCTTCCACTGCGAACGCTCATGCAAGGTCAGATAACGGCTTAAGCACTCTTTTAAGCATGAAGCTTCATGCTCAGGGAAGGTGCGCTTGAGATCATCGTAAATCTCGCTCATGCCGTAAGTGCAGGCGCTAAAGAGCTCATGGATCCTGTCTAAGATCACATAAGGCATCAGATCGTCTTCGTCGCGCTGCTGACCGCCCGGGCGCAATTCTGCCGTAGGAGCCTGATTGTTGACCTCATCAATGTCGGTCACCAAGAAGATCTCCTTGCCGTTTTTAAGACCCTCGGTCTGCAAGAACTTGTTGATGCGGCGCACGGTGGACTTGTTGATGCCGCAGATGGGAGCAAGGCATCCTGCGGTGTCGCCATCTAAGGTGCAGTAGCCCACGCAGCCCTCGGAGAGATTGGAAGTCTCAAGCACCAGCTTGCCGTAGCGATTGGCAATGAGCCAAATGCCGGGCAGGCGCGAGCGGGCCTGAATGTTTTGCAGGGTGATGTCGTCATCATCCCAGTTAAGCTTGTGCCCGTCGTTTAAGTCATCGTACATTTTGATGTAATTGCCCACCACAGCGGCAATGGACCAGACAAAGTGACGCGAGCCCAAGAAAGCGGCCAGGCGATTGGAGGCCGACAGGGTAATGGAGCTTGAGTTTTCCGAGCCCTGATAGAGCGTGACCAAGAGCTTGGGCATAACCTCGCTTTTTAAGTAGGCGTGATAATCCCCGCCTGCATACTCCTTGCACGGCAGGCGCAGGAGGGCCATGAAATCGCACAAAGCCTTGGGGCCAAGCTCGATGAGCAAGGTTCTTGCCATGTTGTAGACGCTCACCGCGCACAAAGCAGAATCCGCGCCGCCTGACAAAGACAAGGCGCAGCCCGGGATCTTG
This sequence comes from uncultured Enterobacterales bacterium, assembly GCA_964651505.1. GTDB lineage: Bacteria > Pseudomonadota > Gammaproteobacteria > Enterobacterales > Succinivibrionaceae > Avisuccinivibrio_A. The sequence goes on along the minus strand of CAZYXT010000002.1, from coordinate 42,605 downwards.
GTGTCGCGCAGATAGTCGTACAAACCCATAGATACGGCGCGCACCAGCTCGTTGTAATAAGGCAGAGGCTCGACAAAAGTGCCGAGGCGGACAATATCATAATCTTTGAAGGTCAGCCCTGCGCTTGAGGCTTTGAACACCCCGTCTTCTGCGATGACGCAGGCACCGTCATAGATGATGCCCTGTGCCGAGCCCAAGGGGGTGACGGCTGCGGCAGCGCCGCCTTGCGAGTAGCGCACCGCAGCATCTTTTAAGAAGGATAAATGGTTATCCTCGGGGGAATCCGAAAAGTATCCGCCGTGCTCCAAAAAGACGCACAAGGCATCATTTTCGCGGGCATAAGCGCGCGAGGCGGTAAATTCTATCTTAAGGCCGTCGACGGTCACAACCTTTGAGCCTGCAACCTTAAGCCCTGTCAGCTCAAAGGCGCCTGCCGACTCGACATCATCTTCAAAGTAGCGCTTGTCGTTATCGCCGCGGCTGAAGATCTTGTCGTTTTTGATCAAAGACAAGGCTTCGACCTTATCGCCCTTTAAGATGACATAGGCCTGATAAAGGCGGCTGCCCTTGCGCAAAGGCAAACCCACGCCCAACAGGCTTGAGCGCCCGGCATGGGCACAGGCAAGCTTCTCCAAAGCCTTTAAGCACTCTTGTGCAAAATCGGGGCGAAACAGCAGATCTTCGCATCCTGCGGCGCACAAAGACAATGCAGGGGTCAACACCAATTTGGCCCCTTCGGAGGCTGCTTTATCCTCAGCCTTCAAGATAAGATCAACATTGTCGCAAAAGGCGGCCGGTCTGGTTCTGACCGGTACTAAAGCAATCTCATTAAAACTCAACATAGGGCATATTCTCCTTAGCTTGACGGATTATACCCCCTTTTCATCTGTTCTAAAAAAGTGCGCCGTTTAAGTTCAGATTGTCACAAATGGCGCATTTTGCGCGCCAAGATAATGCATAAAACAAACGCTCAAAGGCAACGCTCGCCGCTAAGACCGGGTTTAAGGATTGGCAGGAGCGCGATGACGGTTGACCTGGGGTTTGGTGCAATCCTTTAAAAGTGAAAAGAGGCAAGCGGCCGCCTCAGATTTAAGCGGCCTTAAAAAGGCTTTTTAAACCCTGCTAGTTTGCCTTGCCTTTGGCGCGCGTGCCGGTTGTCCCGGGCGTTTTGGCGCTTTTGGTCTTGGCGCCGCTCTTGCTCTTGGCAGTCTCCGGCACTTCCCAGATCTGCTTTTGCGGATCATAAAAAACGCTGTAGCCTGTGGCCTTGCCTTCTTTGGTATAAGAGCACAGATACTGCCGCTTGGTCTTGCGCGAATACCTCACCTGCATGGGATTGCCTTCAGGATCACTCTCGGGACCTTCTGCAAGATAATAAAACTTGGGCGAGATCCTGTCTTTAAAGCGCTTAAGCTCTGAGACCAAGGGGGCCCTCGTCTCCCTTACGGCAGGGAAATTGTGGGCTGCCAAGAAGATCCCGGTGGCCCCGTCGCGCAGGACAAAGTGCGAGCCTTTGGTTTGGCAGGGAAGCTCGGGCAGATCGACGGCAGGCTGTTTGGGAGGCGCGACCTCGCCGTTTTTTAAGATCTTGCGGGTATTGCCGCACTCGGCGTTAGTGCAGGCCATGTATTTGCCAAAGCGCCCTTCTTTTAGCACCATATTGCTGCCGCAGCGCTCGCAATCAACCTTGGGCCCTGCATCTTTTTCCTTGGAAAAATCGCCATGCTCGATGACATAGCCGTTGCACTTGGGGGCCGTGCCGCAAATATACAGCTTGGTGTGATCGTCCACAAAGAAGGCATCCATGGCGGCATCGCAAATCGGACAGCGTTTGCGTTTGCGCATTAAAGCAGCCTCATCTTCTTCGCTGATATCCTTTTTGTCAAAGAAATTTAAATCTATCTCGGTTAAATTGAGGGTCTTGCCGCAGCGGTCGGCCTTTTTGACCGACTCGTCAAAATAACCCAGGCAGGCCAAAAAGTTGCCGGTGCGCCCCGAGTGCACGGCCATCTTGTATTTGCCGCACTGAGGGCAGATCATGTCAATGACCAAAGGCTTGTTGTCAGGCATGCCTCCTTGAGCCATGGGCAATTGAGCCTTTGTAAGCTCTTCAGAAAATCCCTTGTAAAACTCGTCAAGCTTGCCCTTCCAGTCGGCCTTGCCGCTTGCTATCTCGTCTAAGCTGTCCTCCATGGAGGCTGTGAAGTTGAGATCCATCAGGCTGGCAAAGCTGTGGCGCAGGCGATCGGTGACGATTTCGCCCATCTTCTCGGCATAAAAACGCCCCCGCTCTATTTTGACATAGCCCCTGTCCACGATGGTGGCGATGATGGATGCATAGGTTGAAGGGCGGCCGATGCCGTCTTTTTCAAGCTCCTTGACCAAGGTGGCCTCGGAGAACCTGGCAGGAGGCTGCGTAAAATGCTCAATGGGATTGACCAAGATCAAATCCAAGATCTCGCCTTCTGCAAGCTTGGGCAGAATGACCTCATCCTTGCCCGAGGATGGCATCACTCTTCTGAATCCGTCAAAAAGCACGTTGCGCCCCGAGGCCTTGAGGGAGTATTGGCCGGCCTGCACGGTCACCAAGGTGGTCTCGTAGGTTTGAGCCGTCATCTGACAGGCAATGTAGCGCGCGTAAATGAGGGCATACAGCCGCTGCTCGTCGCGCCCTATCTCCGAGGGAAGCTTGTCGGCGGTAAGCTCGGGGTGGGAGGGCCTGATGGCCTCGTGCGCCTCCTGCGCAGACTCTTTTGACTTAAAGTGATTGGGCTTGGGGGGCAGATAGTCTTGGCCATAGTTTTGCCCGATGATCTCACGGGCCGCAGCAATGGCTTCCTGCGACAGATTGACGCTGTCGGTTCTCATATAGGTGATGAGGCCGCTTTCATAGAGGCGCTGGGCGGCAACCATGGTGCGCTTGACGCTAAAGCCCAAGCGCTGATTGGCAGTTTGCTGCAAGGTTGAAGTGATAAAAGGCGGCGGGGGCGATTGTTTGCCCTTTTTGGCCTCTATCTTGGAGACAACAAACTTGCAATTGCGCAAAGCCTCGCTGATGGCCAAGGCGCTTTTTTCATCTTTGATGTCAACCTTGATGCCTGCGGCCGCGGCCAAGGCCAGTTTGAGCTCATCGCCGCTTTGGCATTTGGTCAAAGCCTCGATGGTCCAGTATTCTTGGGGGATAAAGGCTTTGATCTCGCGTTCGCGGTCGACAATTATCTCAACTGCCACCGATTGGACGCGCCCTGCCGACAGGCCCCTGGCCACCTTGTGCCACAACAGAGGCGAGACCATGAAGCCTACCACGCGGTCCAAAAACCTGCGGGTTTGCTGGGCATTGACCAGATCCATGTTGATCCTGGCGGGGTTGTCAAAGGCTTTGAGAATGGCCGCCTCGGTGATCTCAGGATACTTGACGCGCAAATAGCGGCCCTGATCGCCGCCCAAAACCTCGCTCAAATGCCAGGCAATGGCCTCTCCCTCCCGGTCAAGGTCGGTTGCCAAGAAGATCTTGTCGCACTGCTTGGCCAGCTTTTGCAGCTCCTTGACCACCTTTTCTTTGTCTTCCATGATCTCATAGCGCGCTTCCCAGTTTTTCTCAGGGTTGATGCCCATCCTGTCAAACAGAGGATTGGAGGTCTTGCTTTTGGCGCCCTTGGCCGTTTTCTTGGTTTTTCCCGAGGGCAAATCGCGGATGTGTCCGACCGAGGCTTTAACGACGTAATCATCGCCCAGGTAGCGATTAATGATCTTGGCCTTGGAGGGGGACTCAACAATAACTAACGACTTGCCCATAACTACCCTTAGTTGTATTAATTCTTGCTCTATCTTATCTGCGAATATGCGCTTTCGTTCATTTTATCGATAATGGCATCGGGGACCGACTGCCCGGCCATGCTCTTAAGTTTCATAAGATCGCGCAACCTGGCCATCAGTTTCGGCTTGCGCTGACGGGTGCATTTAATTTGTAGCACACATTCGTAAGTTTCAAAAGCTCTTTTGGCAATATATTCATCCGAGGTGGAAATTTCGTCGACCAGCCCAAGCTGCAAAGCATCGACGGCCAGCCAGTGCTCGCCTGTGGCAATCTTGTCCAAATCAACCTGCGGGCGGTTCTTTTTGACCACCTCCTGAAAGCGCTTGTGAATAAGCTCAAGCTCTTCTTTGAACTTGGCCCGCCCTTCTTCGTCGTTGGGGCCGAGCATGGTGAGGGTGCGCTTGTAGCGGCCTGCCGTGATCTGCTCGTAGTCGATGTGATGCTCGGTCAAAAGGCGGTTAAAGTTGGGCAGCGCCGCCACCACCCCGATGGAGCCTATATAAGCAAAGGGGGCGGCCACGATTTTGTCGGCTATAGCGGCCATAAGATAGCCGCCCGAGGCTGCCACCGCATCAACGCAGCAGGTAAGGCAGATCCCTTTGTCTTTGATGCGCTGCAATTGCGAGGAGAGCAGACCGTAGCCGTTGACCACGCCGCCCGGGGATGAGAGTCTTACCACCACCTCGTCATCCTTCGTTGCGCAAGACAAGATCACGTCTATCTTCTTGCGAAGCCTGCTGACCTCCAAGGCGCGGGCGCCGCCTTTAAAGTTGATCACAAACAGGTGGCGGGGGCAGAAGATCCCCTGCTCTTCTTTTTGTTTGAGGGCCTGCACATACTCTTGCCGCTCCTTTAAGGCTTTTTCGTGCTCTTGTTTTTTCTTCTCCAAAGCTTTTTTCTTGTCTTTGCCCTTTTCCTTTTTGCCCTTCTGAGGATTTTTGGCATCCAAAAGCTTTTTTGGATCATGGGAGTCCAAAAAATCCTGCATGCGCTCGCGGGTATCGAGCATGTCCTGCTTTAGATCTTTGATATCGATGCACAGGCTTTTATCCTCGTTTTCATCCTTGGAGGCTTTTTTGAAGGCTGCAAGCGTCACCAAAATCACCGGCACGCTGACGGCGGCGGCCACCACAATAGTCTTGATGACAAACGAGACTAAATCCAAAAGAAACTCGAGCATGTTATCTGTCACCGCTTTTATTGTTATTCTCTGATCCTATGTGCTTGCATTTTCTGCATTTTTTAAAACGCAACTGCATTTAATATCGCAAAAATTGCGCTCGCCTAAAGCGCTTTTAGTGATTTTTGTTGCATGAGATCATGCCCTGTCATCGCCTGACTTGTAGCGCCCGGGCGCAGGGCGTTCTTTGCCCGCTCTGCCGTTGCGCATGCCGCCCTCAAAGCGGCGCTGCTTGAACTTGGGCCTGATGCTGTGCTTTATCTTATCGTTAAGATCGCGCAGGGTGGAGGCATGCTGCCCTGCTTGCAAGGATGGGCTCTTGCGAGCATGAGAACCATCATCGCCGCCGTCATCGGCCTGTGTCTGTGCCTTTTGAGCGCCCTCCTCTTCATCCTCAAAGGGCATGGAAGAAGGAGAGCTTAACTGAGGCATTGATTGCGCGTCATCTTCAATGCTCTCTTTTCCCGGCAGATGCTGCTCATTTGAAAAAGCATCGTCTTGTGCAAGCTCTTCTGAGGGTTGGGACAAATCCCGGGCCGCTGCGGCCTCTTGCAATAAGGCTGCGCGCTCTTGGAATTTTACCTCCTGCATGGCTTCGTAAAATTCTTCGCCGTCTGCCGTAAGCTCGATGTACTCATCAAAGATCATGATGAATCTTTTTTTATAAAGATAGCCGCAGGCTTTTTTAAAGCGCACCTTTGACATGTGAAGATAATCTTCGATGATCTGAGCGCGGGTATTGTCGCAAAAATCAAGGCGCCCCTGTGCATAATGGAGGGCCTGCAAGAGCTCCAAGGCAGCTTTGTGCACGCCCTCGGGGCCGCTTTGAATGAGGCTCACATCAAGCCTGCCGTCGGGGCGCTGTCTTTGAATATAGCCTGTGACCCTCTTGCCCAAGCTCAGATCGCCTTTGACATTATCCTTGTACAAAAGCCCAAAATATTGATCATCAACGCTGACCCTAAAACCCATGGGGGTCACGGACAGGGGCACGACGCTTACGGCCTCCCCCTGCCTGTAAGTCCCCTTAGGGGCTTCGTCTTTTAAGTAGCGGTTAAAGCGCTGAGTTGCAAACAGCCGTCCTTCATCATCCAATGACAGGTAGACGATGACAAACTGCCCTATATCGCAGTTTGAGCGCTGCTCGGAGATGGGCAGGACCAGCTGCTTTGGGATCCCAAGGTCCAAATAAGCCGTGCCCAGCTCCTTTTCCATGATCTTGAGCCTTGCCACCTGCCCAAGCGTCGCCAAAGGCCGTTTGGCCGTGGCCAGCACCCGGCCGCCGTCTTTATATAAAAAGACGGTCAAAAGCTGTCCTGTTTTTATGCCCCGGGGCAGCTGACTTTTGGGCACAAACAACTCGCCAAATTCCAGCCCGTCGACAAAGGCGCCTTGATCGCTTACCTTTAATACCTTAAAAGTTGCGTTGCGGCCGATGCCATAATCCATGCTTAAACCTTTAAAATTCAACAATATTCTGTTTGATCTTAAGGTCAGTATAAACGCAAAAACAAATAAGAGACAAGCGGCTGCAAAAAATTAAGACGCCCCCCCACCCTAAAGCAAAAGAAAATTTGCAGTTTACAGCGTGTGCCGCTTAAAACTAAAGCGCATCCAAAAAAGCGCGGCGCGTTTTTTTAAGAAAGCCCCCATGTCAAAACCGCCTCTTGTGCTTGGCGCTGCCGCTTTTAAGAGGGGCAGGTATCCGCAGGATCTTTGCCTCTGATGCACGCTTAAAATAAAGCTTTAACCTTAAAGGCGCCCTTTGATATCGGCTTTAAATTAAAAAAAGAAGCGCTCTTTTAAAAACTGCAAGCAGCCTCTGAGGTTTGTCTTGCAGGAGCATGAGCGGCCTGTGCAGGCATTATCGCAAGAGAGGCTTTTAAAGAGTGCCGCGGGTAAAAATCAAAAGCTTTTTAGTCTTTAAAAAAGCTGTGCCTCTTGACATTGGCGCATTGGGCCCTGTCTGCCATGGCCGCATCGATGAGGCACAAGGCAAGCATGGCCTCGGCGATGGGCACGGCCCGGATCCCCACGCAAGGATCGTGACGGCCGAAGGTTGAAACCTCGATTTCCTCGCCAAATTTGTTGATGCTCTGCCCCGGAGTCAAGATGCTCGAGGTAGGCTTTAGCGCCATGCGCACGATGAGATCCTGCCCTGAGCTGATGCCTCCCAAGATCCCGCCCATGTGATTGGAGAGGAACCCGCCTTCTCGCATCTCGTCGCGCGCCTGAGTGCCTTCCATGGCCGCCAAAGCAAAGCCGTCCCCTATTTCGACGCCCTTGACGGCATTGATGCTCATCATGGCCTGAGCGATGACGGCATCGAGGCGGTCAAACACGGGATTGCCCAAGCCAACAGGCATATGGGTTGCCCTCACTTCCACCACGGCCCCGCAGCTGTCATGCCTTTGGCGCAAAGCGTCGATGTACTCTCCCAAGGTCTCAAGCATGGCAGGATCGGCAAAATTAAAAGGATTGTTGCGCGCCTCCTCAAAATCAAGACTTTGCGCTTTGCAAGGCCCGATGGCGGTGACCGCCCCCTGTATGAGGATGCCAAACTCTTGGCGCAAGGCAGCCTTGGCAATGGCGCCTGCGGCCACGCGCATGGCCGTTTCGCGCGCAGAAGAGCGGCCGCCTCCTCTGTAGTCGCGGATGCCGTATTTGTACTGATAGGTAAGATCGGCATGCCCCGGGCGGAAGGCATCCTTGATGGCGCTGTAATCTTGGGAGCGCTGCGAGGCATTCTTAATGACAAGCCCCACGGGGGTGCCGGTGGTCATGCCGTCAAACACCCCCGAGATGATCTTGACTTGGTCTTTTTCGTCTCGCGGAGTGCCGTAGCGGGTTGAGCCCGGGCGGCGGCGATCAAGATCGACCTGAATGACGCTCTCATCGAGGGGGATCCCGGGAGGCACGCCGTCGACGATGGCAGCTAAGGCCGCGCCGTGGCTTTCGCCGCAGGTGGTGACGGTAAAGATTTTGCCAAAGGTATTGCCTGCCATCACGCTTGTCCCCCGCCGAAGACTTCCTTGTAGGCCTGCAGCTGATCATAGGTTAAAACAAAGACGCCGCAGCCGCCCTTTTTGAGATCGACAAAGTGAAAAGGCACTTGCGGGAAGGCATCGACCAGATTCTCCTCGCTGTTGCCCACTTCCATGATCAAAATGCCGTTTTCGGTCAGAAAATTGGCAGCCAAAGCCAAGATCCTGCGGGCGTGATCCAAGCCGTCGGGCCCCGAGCCCAAAGCGATGGCAGGCTCGGCATGGTATTCCTCGGGCATGGACTCAAGATCATACTCGTCAACATACGGAGGATTGGCCACGATGAGATCGTATTTGTCCCCCTCGGGCAGATCCTCAAAAAGATCGCTTTTGATGGGGAACACGCGGTTTTCAAGGTTATAGCTTTGAATATTGATTTGGGCCACATCCAAAGCATCGGGGCTGATGTCCACCGCATCAACCTGCGCATCTTCAAATTGCAGCGCAATGGCGATGGCAATGCAGCCTGATCCGGTGCACATGTCCAAAACGCGCTCGGGGCTTCGATCGATGTAAGGGTCAAAGCCTTTTTCTATCAATTCGGCCAAAGGCGAGCGCGGCACAATCACTCTCTTGTCCACATAGAACTCGCGGCCGCAGAAGAAGGCCCGATGGGTCAGATAAGGGGTGGGAACCCTGTCGAAGATGCGGTGAACGACCAGCTTGGCAATGAGGGAGCGCTCTTTTCTGGTCAAAAGCGAGGCTAAAGTCGAATCGTCGCAGGGCGGCTGCAAATGCATGACCGCCTGCACAAGCTCGATGGCTTCGTCCCAATAGCTGTCGGTGCCGTGACCCACGTAGATCTGATAGGCAGCAAAGCAGGAGACGATGTAGCGCACTGCATCCTGTACGGTTTTAAGTTCTTCAATGAGAGCCGATTTTATCTCGTCGGCAGCGGGGGGCATGTCCAGCTCGTCGTATAAAGACGCGTAGACATCAAGTCGGGATTTATCTGTATCGGACATAAGTTGTGAGGTTAAGGATTAAGATTTCAGAGCCCTTACTATAGCAGGGGAAGAGCGCAAAGCAAGGGCTTAAAGCAAAAATTGCCTAGGAACGGGAGAATGAGGCTATGGACATGTTGATTTCTTTGCCGATTTTCTTGAGATCGGGATCTAAGCCGGGCTCTATGACAACTTTGCCTCCGTCAAAGCGAAAAGCACCCTTGCCTTCGATGTAAAAATAGCCCCTGAAAAACGCACTGACATGCCTGGCAATTTGCAAAGGAGCATATTTCTTGAAAATGCGCATAATCACGTCCCTCATGTTTGCTAATCGTATTTTCCAATCACAAGTCAATGATAATGCCCAATGCCTTTGATTGCCAGGACTTTAGTCAAAAAAAATTATCAAAGCCCCCTGTTTTTTCAAAGTTTGACGCATCGATCAAATTGTGCTCTCCGCCGCAGGAGTTATAAATTCCGTGATAATCGGCAAGGCTTTGTCTTGAATCTCAATGACTAACGCGCAGGCAGTGCCGAAAAAAGGCACTTTTTGCCCGGGAGCAAAAACTTCGGTCAGCAAGGAAACGAGCGGAATATGTGAGATCAAGAGCACATTTTCATCATTTTTGGCGACCGCCATCACATAATCGCGGACAAACAAGGCATCTCCTGCGGGCGATAATTGAGGCAATATCTCAATCTGCGGCCTGACCCCTTTTAATTTTTGCATCACGCAGGAGGCCGTCTGCCGCGCCCTGGTTTTGGGGGAGACAATAATCTTGTCGATGCCAAACAGTGCACAGAGTTTTAACCCGGTGCCAAGCGCCTCAAGCTTTCCTGCCGGGCTTAAGATGCGATCGCCGCCTTGGCTTACGGCATGGCCGTGCCTCATGATGATAACGCGCATAAATTATCCTCCTTCATCGTCCGCTGCCATCATTATAGGCAAGGCCTTGGTGCATTTGAATCATCAAAACCGCTCATGCCCTCAAATTTTGCAAATCATGATAAGCGCAATTAAAAAGCTAAGGCTCAATAGTAAAGACGCCAAGATCTGCGCAAAGCATAAAAGCAATCCTGCCCTGCGCCCCCCTAAGTCAAATGCCGTTGGCAGATCCTTGTCTTGCGCATCTTCCCTCATCTTTAAGACGCAGCCCGGCAGAGCGCAAAAAGACGCCTGCCCTGTGCAAAATATGCCTGAATAACAATAAGTTAACTTAGGGCATTGCAAGGGACGGGCAGTTTAAAAGGCAAGGATCCCTGCCTGTTTAAAAGAAAGTCCTCTTTTTTAAGCCCTCAATTTAAACGCATGCCAAAAAAGAGGGCTTAACTTAAATTTGCCATCGCCCCAAGGCTTTTTACGGCGGGCGCCTGATATTTGTGCGCTGTGCCTGATTGCACTTTTGGCAAATGCCAAAGCATGGCTGCACATCCTAAGGTTTATGCTCTTAAAGCAGGCAGCAGCCGGGGTTTTGCCCCCCTGGGAAAATTTAGAGCTTTTTTTATTTTTGAGGCTTCATCCATAAAAAGAAAAGGCAAAAAGCTTGCAACAAGGCGCAGGTTTAGGCGCATTTTGCATATTCTTCTTAAACAAGGATAAAAACCCCCAAGCGCATCATGCGTTTTTATCTTAACATGTACTCAAAAAGCGCTCTTTGATGCCCCGGGGCAAAAACGCGCTTTTAAAGTTAACTTGTTGATTTGAGGGAAGTTTTAATCATGTTTGCTTTAAGATAATGCCCGTTTTGCAATGAAGCGCCCCAAAGGATGGCGGTTAAGGCGCTTTGATTGCCAAGAAGTTGAATGGCACGAAGATGAGTGCTTTATGTTTAAAGGCATCTTCGTTTCAAAACCGCATTCTCTTTAAATGTACAAGTCAATCGTTAAAAATTTTTTTGATATTTTGCTTTAAAAAAGCCCCGGGATCTTTTAAATTTTTAAAATATAAGTTATCATACAAAAAAATAATCACCTAAATAGCTGCCAATCAATGCTTATTTGCGGCAGCTATGCTGAGAGCGGTCAGCCGCCTTCATGGGTGACAGGTAGTTTAGAACAAGTCGTAATTTATGCTCAGGCCCGAGACTTAATCTAAGGATGGCTTTAAAAAGCCTGCTTATTTATTCTCAGGCATCTCTTTTTAGAGTACTTTGTTGCATTTACGGGATTGGCTGAGCTTAGTTTATGGATTAGGAATAAAGACAATGGAAATCACTGATTACAAAGCTTTAAAAAATTCCCGCACGCTGAGCGTCTTATTGCGCGGCGCCCCTGCAAGTGAAATTAAGGTGATCTTGGATAATCTCAAGAGCATTTATGAGAGGGTCTTGCACGAAGAAGAGCAGGAGAAAGCCAAGGCCGCCCAGCAGACTGCCGAGATCAAAGACATTTTGGAAGCCATGGACTCCAAAAACATCACCGTGGAGATGCTCAAGGCTTACGCAGTGGAGAATCAGACCATAAGAAAGCGCCGCAACAAGGTCAAGGACAAGTACCGCTACCCCGATGACGCCGGCAACTTCTTAACCTGGACCGGCCAGGGCAGAACTCCGCGCGGGCTGAAGACCCTGCTTGATGCGGGCCACGACTTGAGCGAGTATCTGATCCCTCAGTCCGAGCAGGTTGAGGAGTAGAGACTGCAACTCCAAGAGCCCCGCGGGGCTCGCCATTTCATCGCTGCCAAGATCTTTGCATTAACACAGGCTTGGTCTTGGTTTGATCTTATCGCTCTAAGCCCCCTTGAGCGCTCCGTCAACGCCGTGCCTGCCGGGGCGGGGCCTGATTGTCTTTCCCAAAAATGCCTTAATAAAGACTGCAACGCCTGCTGCTGCATATAAAGGCAACGCCTTAAGCGCACATCATTGCATGGCCGAAGATTTAAGATGAAACCTTACAGGCAAGAGCCTGTGCGACCTCTAAATTGATCTTCTCCAAAGCTTCTATCGGATCGGGGGCGCGGGTGACGGGACGGCCTATGACCAGATAATCAGAGCCTGCCCCAATGGCCTGCGCGGGGGTCATGATGCGCTTTTGATCATCGCTGCTGCTGCCTTGAGGGCGGATCCCGGGGGTCACTTTTAAAAAGCCTCGTCCCAATTTTTGGGCAAGCATAAAAGCCTCTTGGGCGCTGCACACCACTCCGTCAAGACCGCACTCTTTAGCAAGGCAGGCCAGGCGCAACACCTCATCTTGAGGCGCAGCCTCAATCCCCACGCTGCGCAATTGCTGCTCGTTCATGGATGTGAGCACCGTCACGCCGATAAGCTTGGGACGCACGGGGAGGCCTTCTAGGGCACAGGCTGCCTCGGTCAGCATGGCCGGACCGCCCAAGGCATGGACGTTTACCATCCATACGCCCAATGAGGCGGCCGCTTTGCAGGCTTTGGCAACGGTGACGGGAATGTCGTGATACTTTAAGTCCAAAAAGACTTGAAAGCCCTTATCGGCAAGCTTTTGCACGAGGCTTGGGCCTGCAACGGTAAAAAGCTCTTTGCCAATCTTAAGTTTGCAAATGTCGGGGCTGACCCTGCCTGCAAAGTCCAAGGCCAAGGCAGGCTCGTCATAATCAAGGGCCACAATCACCCTCGGATCTGTGCTCATATTAATCTCCGTCCAGACCGCGAATGGGTTTCATGCAATCCCAAGAGCGGCATGAAGGGCATTGCCAGAACAAGAATTTGGAAGAAAAGCCGCAGCGGTGGCATGAATAGCGGTAATTGGCTGCAATTTGGGCATCCACCAGGCTTTTTAACTGCAAGATGGTTTCGTTGGCCTCTTGCGAGCCTTCTTTGGAGCGCAAAGCCATCAGGCAGGAGAACAGCTTGAGATTGGGCTTTTCCTTTAAAAAGGCGTGCAGCATCAGCTGCGCGTCATCGAGGCTCGACTGCCCGGTAACCTCGACGAGCTCCACCATGGCCCCTGCCGACTTGGTGCGGCGCACTAGATCGTCAAGGGCAAAGCGCAAGGCAGGATCGGCTTTGTTGGGGTAGATCTTAAGCAGATATTCAAGGCAGATCAGGCCCGTGTCCTGATCTTTTGCGCTCACTTCCTTGATGATCTTCAAAGCTTCGTCGTTTTGGGAGTTTTTCAAATAGACATCGCACATGCCCAATCTGGCGCGCACCGACTCGCCGTTGATCCTCAAAGCCTCTTCATAATCGTGCCGCGCCCCTTTGAGATCGCCTGCGGCAAACTTTTGCGAGGCAGTCTCGCAATAATAGTGGCTCAGGCGATTCATGGACTTGCGGCCCAGGGCATCAAGATAGTTTAATGCCACCCTGATGGCCTCTTGATAGTCGCGTTCGCGCTCGTACAGCTCTACAAGCAGCGCGGCGGCCTCCGAGCGGCGGCGGGGGATATCCACAAGTTGCAGCAAATTATGCTCGGCCCTGTCCAGCAAGCCTGCGCTGATAAAATCGCGCGCCAGCTCCAATTGCGCCAGCTCATGCTCGGGCACCGACAATTTTTGGTTGCTGACAATCGATTCGTGCATCAGGATGGCTTTGTCGACCTCGCCTCTTTTTCTGAAGAGATTGCCCAATGCCACATGAGATTCGAATGAAGGATCGCTTTCGTTGAAATAAGCGATGAAACGATCGACCGCGCGCTCTTTATCGTTGTTAAGAAAGTACTCCACGCCCCTGATGTAATTGCGCGCCTTTTTATTTTCCGTCTGCTCTTTTTTATTGCGCATGCTATGCCGGCCCATGTAATAGCCATAGGCTGCCGCAATGGGTAACAGCAAAAACAGCAGTTCAAACATCGCGTCGTGCTCTAAGCTCCGCTTGCGGTCACGGCAGCAGACTTTTCATGTTCTTTCTTAAGGCGCCTGCTCTCAGATTGGGCCTTATGCGCTCTGCGCCACATCTTGATGCAAAACCCAAAAGATGCCAAAAAGCCAACCAACAGGCCGATGACGATGCCTGCCACCAAAACCATGGCCAAAGACATCTCAAGCTTGACGAACAAAAAGTCAAAAGCCACCACGCTGTCATTAGCCGAGCCCAAACCCAGCCCGATCACAGCCACTATCACGATGATGATTGCGTACAGCCAAAACTTCAGCATGCTAAAAACTCCTCAAGTCATGCCAAGACTGCTTGTGAACATATAAGCTTCATTCATCTTAGCACGAACTTGAGCCTGTCAGTCACAAATCCTAAAAAAGCCCCTACATATCCGTCATGCGGTTGACTCTCAGGCGCAGCTCGACGCCAGGCTTAAAGTGAACCACCTTGCGGACGCGTTTTTCCCCGGGGATGGGCTGACCGCTCCTCGGATCATAGGTGGTGGTAGCGCCGCGCTTTCTGACTTCAAAAGAGCCAAATCCCCTGATCTCTATGCGTCCGCCGTCGATGAGGGTTTCAGAGAGCATTTCGATAATTTCGCGCACTCCTAAATCAATAAGCTTGGGATTAAGTTCCCGGTATTTCTCGGCAAGAGAGGCAATCAATTGCGCACGTGTCATTGTCATGAAGACCTCGCAGATTAAGTATGCGTGCAATTTTAAAAAACCGCTTTGACCTTTACAAGGTTAACGCTTTGAATCTGTGGCAGATTTGGCGCATTTGCCCCTGTTTTTTCATTAAAATGCGAGCAGGCTTAAAGATTGGAAAAGAAGCTCTCCCAAAAGAGACAAAGGCTGCAAACCTTAAAAATGCGCTTTAAAAGAGCATCTGTTGCTCTTTAGGCTCCTGCAATGCCCTTATTTTTTAATTGGCGCAATCCCTTTTAATTTGCCAAAGTCAGGGCACTTAAATGGTGCAATATAAAAAAAGCAAAGCTGCCCCGGGGCTCCCGGTTCAAATGCTCAAAACAAAAGATCCTAAAAAACTCAAAACCGCGCTTTTTACAAGACTCTCCCTGCCCTCTTTCTCTTTGTTCAAACCTGCCTCAAGGCTCTTTAGATGCATCGGCGCGATTTGCTAAAATAGAGCAAACTTAGGAACATTTGAGGGTAATCGTCATGTGGTTTAAAAACGCCCAAATCTTTACCGTAGAACTGTCAGATCAGCATCTGTCAGCCTTTAACGATGAGCAAAAGCTTGAGGAGATCTTAAAGGCCAAGGCTTTTCGCCCCTGCATGGCCCAGGAGATCTCAACCATCGGTTTTGCACCGGTCTTGGGACGGCACACAAATGCCTTTGCCTTTTCCAACAATCACTGCCACTTCATGAAACTCATCGAAGAGACCAAGCTTCTGCCCTCTTCGGTCATCAAGACGGCCCTTGAAGACGAGATTGAAACCCAGGAGGCCAAATTGCAGCGCACCCTGCGCAAAAACGAAGTGCAAACCTTAAAAACGGCGCTGACCAACAAGCTTTTGTCGCAGGCCTTCAGCGCCCAAAGGGAAATGCTGGTGATGGTCAACAGTCAAAAGGGCTTTTGCCTGGTATCGGTCTCTTCTGCCAAGCGCGCCGAGCGGGCCATAGCCATGCTGCGCGAGGCCTTTGAGGGCACCTTCCCGGCCCGTCACTTTCAGCCGCGCTGCGTGGTCGAAGACAAGATGACCTCTTATCTTTCCACACAGGATCTGCCGCAAATCTTTACCCTGGGCTTTGATGCGACCTTAAAGAGCAGCGATGAAGACGGCGGCGTGGTCAAAGTCTCCAAAGAAGATCTTAAAGCCGACGAGATCTTGGCCCATATCAACGCAGGCAAGGTGGTAACCGAAATGCAGTTAACCTACGTCGACTCCTTGTCGCTGGTGCTCACCTCGGAGCTGTCGTTAAAGCGCCTGCGCCCCGAAGATCTCTACTTGGAGCGCAATCTGCCCGACAGCGCCGACGATGAGGCGGCCGATGCGCAGGCCAACCTCATCTTGCAAGGCGAGCTTTTGACTTCTCTTACCACCGATCTTAAAGAGCTCTTTGAGTGTGAATAAGCCTGAACTCTTGGCCCCCGCAGGCTCCTTAAACCATTTATATGCCTCTTTGTCCTTCGGAGCCGATGCCGTTTATGCAGGGGTGCCGCGCTGGTCTTTGCGCGTGCGCGGCAACGGATTTTCGCGCGAGGATTTCAAAGCGGGCATCGACTATGCCCGCAAAAACGGCAAGAAGTTTTTTGCCGTTTTAAACGTGATCCCGCACATGCGCCGCACGGCAGCCTTTGTCAAAGATCTTGACGAGGTGGCAGCCTTAAAACCCGATGCCCTGATCATGGCCGATCCCGGGCTTATATCCATTGCCCTGGAGCGCCATCCCGACATCGACGTGCACCTGTCGGTGCAGGCCAATACCGTCAATGCCCTGACTGCAAGGTTTTGGCACAAACTGGGAGTCAAGCGCTGCATTTTGGCGCGCGAGTTGTCCTTGGGGGAGATTGAGCTTATTCGCAACGAGTGTCCCGACATCGAGCTTGAGGTCTTTGTGCACGGGGCTTTGTGCATTGCCGTCTCGGGGCGCTGTCTCATCTCGGGGCTTTTGGCCAGGCGCGATGCCAATTTGGGAGCCTGCAATAATTCTTGCAGATGGAGATACAAGGTCAAAGACTTAAGCTGCAACATTGCCGAGGCCGAAAACCGCCCTGACGAATGGATGGAGCTTCAAGAAGATGACAACGGCTCTTATCTTTTAAACTCCAAAGATCTGTGCGCCCTGCCCTTGTTAAAGGAGCTTATGCGCATCGGAGTGGACAGCCTCAAAATTGAAGGGCGCTCGCGCTCGGTGCTGTATGCAGCCGCCGTAAGCCGCGCCTATCGGCTGGCCATCGATGCCATAGCAGATGGCAAAGAGATCCCCTCTGAGAGCTTTGAGAGCGTCAATGCCCTGCAATCGCGAGCCTTTACCACGGGGCTGTTGCAATCAGGCAGGCCCGATCTTGCGCAGGATTATGAGACCAATGTCCCCTCCCCGGGGTACTGGCAGATCTGCGCTCAAATTGACAAGATTGAAAACGGCAGGCTTTATTTGAGGGTCAAAAACCGCTTTGAGGCTCAAAACAAGGTCTTTGTCTACACCCCGCGGGGGCGGCACTATTTGGACCTTGAAACCATGCTCGACAAAAAAGGCAAGGTCACAAGCCTCGCTCCCGGGGATGGGCATTATGTGTCTGTTGCGATCCCCTGCGATATTGATCTTAATTGCCTTGATCTTAAGACGGCCTTGGTGCTGCGCGATGACAGGCCCTGACGCGCAACATGACCTTAACCCAGCTTAGATATCTGATTGCCGTGGCGCATCATCAATCCTATCGCAAAGCCGCCGCGGCCCTGTACGTGTCCCAGCCCTCCTTGTCCAAAGCCGTGGCGGCTTTGGAAGAAGAGATGGGCATCATCATCTTTCACAAATCATCAAGCGGGGTGGTGCTTACGGATGAGGGGCAGAAGTTTTTGGGCTATGCCCATCAGGTCATAGAGCAGGCCGATCTTCTTTTATCCCACTACAAGCAGGACAAAAGGGTCAAAAGGATCTTTGCCATCTCCGCGCAGCACTATGCCTTTGTGGTCAACGCCTTTGTGTCCTTGGTCAAAGAGTACCGCGAGGACGAGTACGAGTTTTCGCTGCGCGAGGAGCGCACTTTTGAGATCATAGAAGATGTC
The DNA here is from genome assembly GCA_964651505.1 of uncultured Enterobacterales bacterium. Taxonomy (GTDB): domain Bacteria; phylum Pseudomonadota; class Gammaproteobacteria; order Enterobacterales; family Succinivibrionaceae; genus Avisuccinivibrio_A. The sequence continues at coordinate 25,081 of CAZYXT010000002.1, read as the reverse complement.
AAAAACTCCCGCTCGGAGCTGGGGGTGCTGTATTTGTCCTCCTTTAACCGACAAGTTATTTTGCATCTTTTGCGCGAGCATGATCTTGACTATCAGAGCCTGTTTAAGGTCAGGCCTCAGGTCTTTTTAAAGCAAGATCACCCATTAAGCGGCAAAAGCGCCTTAACCTTAAACGATCTTTTGCCCTACCCGCGCCTCTCCTACGATCAGGGCATCAACAATTCCTTTTACTTTGCAGAAGAGCCCCACTCTGCCCTGCTAAGTCCCAAAAACATCGTGGTGACCGATCGGGCCACCTTGTTTAACCTTTTGATAGGTCTTGACGGCTACACCATAGCCTCGGGGATCTTAAGCACCGATTTAAACGGGGACTTTATCATCTCCATCCCCTTAATTTCAGATGAGTACATGGAGCTTATCTGCGTGTCAGACCAAAAAAAGCGCTTAAGTCATCCTGCAAAGCGCTACGTGCAGCTTTTAAGCGAGTACATACAAGGCTGTCTTAAAGGGCGCGACCTGCTCAAGCTTGAGGAGGACTGACGGGGGCGTATAAGAAAACCCAAAGAGCATCGGATCTTAAAGTGCAGCCTTATTGAAGCGCCCCTGCCTTATGAGAAAACGGTCTTGAGCGCTTTAAACTGTAAAACAGCCTTTAAACCTGCCCTGTCTTTGATTGTCGCGCCGATTGTTGCACGAGCAAGCCAAGCTTGAAAGAGCCCGCTTTTGTTTGCTTGATTTCCTTTAAACTCTGATGCAGCGCACAGCCAAGATCTGCATTGCCGCAGTGGTGATGCATAAAAGTTATCACTCTTGGTGAAAATTTAATATTAGACCATAAGAGGCTTTGTGCTTATAGTAAAACGCAGTTTAAGCCCCCAAGGCACGTTACATAAATCAAAGAATAAGGATTTTACATGAGCACATTTGCAAGCCGCGCGCAGGCCCCCTTCAGAGCCGATATTGTGGGCAGCTTTTTAAGACCTGCCAAGTTAAAGCAGGCCCGCGCCTTTTTTAAAGACGGCCTCATCAAAGCCTCCGAACTTAAAGCAATCGAGGATGAGTGCGTAAGAGAGCTTGTGCAAAAACAGATTGATGCAGGATTGAAAGTCATCACCGACGGCGAGTTTCGCCGCTCTTGGTGGCACTTTGATTTTATGTGGGGCCTGCAGGGCGTCACCAAGGCGGTCATAGAGCGCGGTTATCGCTTCCATGATGAGGAGCTGCGCCCCGAAAGCGCCCATCTGACGGGCAAAATCAGCGGCGAAAACCATCCTTTCGTGGAGCACTTTGCCTTTTTGAACTCCTTAAAGGTTGACGGCGTGCAGCCGCGTCAGACCATCCCGGCTCCTGCGCAGCTTTTGGCCGTGCTGCTTAATATTCGCGGCAATGACACCTCAGGCACCTTAAGGCAGTTTTACCAAACCGACGATGAGCTCATTGAAGATGTCGCCAAGGCCTATCACACGGTGCTCCATGATCTCTATGAGGCAGGGTGCCGCTGCGTGCAGTTTGACGATTGCACCTTCCCCGTGTTGTGCGATGAAGCATTTTTAAAGGCCAATCCTCAAGTGGATGCGCAGGCCTTTTTAAATAAATATTTAAAGGTCAATAATCTTGCCATCGCAGGCAAGCCTGAGGGCCTGACCTTAACCACCCATTTGTGCAGGGGCAATTATCACTCCACCTATGCCGTATCGGGCGGCTACGATAATGTTGCCAAAAAGCTCTTTGGCGAGGAGAACGTTGATGCCTACTATCTTGAGTTTGACGATGAAAGATCAGGAAGCTTTGAGCCTTTAAAGCATGTTAGCGCAGAGAAGATGGTGGTGCTCGGCCTCATCACTTCCAAGCGACCCGATCTTGAAGATAAAGGCGCCGTCATCAAGCGCATTGAGGAGGCAAGCAGGCATGTGCCATTGGACAGATTGTGCCTCTCCCCGCAGTGCGGCTTCTCCTCCACGGAAGAAGGCAATATCTTAACCGAGGCTGATCAGTGGAAGAAGATAAAACTGGTCTTGGACATTGCCCGCGAGGTATGGGGCGAGCAGAGGACTTTGATACCGGGGGCCGGCCCCCGGTTTTAGGATGAGTAAGCATGAAGTGCGCGCAGGCGCACTTTTTTATCGTTGAGGACCCTAAGCCCCTGGCAAAAGCGCGCAGCCGTGCTTTTGTCGGCACGCCAAGGCAGGATGCTCTCTTGTCTTCTTGTTTATGATCTGTGCTCTCAAAACGCTCTTATGCTTTGCCATTGCGCCCAAGCCCTGTTAGGCTGCCTTGATCATTTTTATCTTAAAAAGCTCCAAAAGCTCTTCTTTCACCTTATCAGACGGCCCTGATGCAAAGGGCTCTCCTGCCTCGTTGAAGCCAAGCTGCGCCGTGTTCAGCAAATTGACGGCATCAGGCAAAGTCAAAGAGTGCTTGTCCAAAAAATCCTCCAAGGCAAAACTTAAAAGCTTGGTGACAATCAGGCACATGAACACGGCCGCAAGCTTGCCCTGCTTTACTTCCTTGGAGTTGAGCTTCAAGTGAAGATCGACCTTTTCATAGGCGCAGCTTTCAAAGGCCTCGCGCAAGATTGCGCACAAATGCCAGGCCCTGCCGAATTTTAAGTGTTCGTCATCAGGATCGGGGCTTACAAAGATCTTCACCGAGGGCAGATAAGCGCTGTCATAAGGAGCATAACTGTGCTCAAACACGCAAGATGGCAAAGTCAGGATGCAGCCTTGCATGCCCTCTATTATCTGATCGGTTCTGTCGACGGGCTCGCTGATGGTGTCGGGGTTTAAGGCGTGCTCATCTGCTCCTTTGAGGGGCGCTTCATTGTTTAAAGGGCAGATCACGGTGCAGCCCAAAAGATGAAAGGAGGCGACGCGCAAGGCATGCAGATCATTGCTGCATGCCGCGGCAATGGTTTGAGGCTTGAGACAAAGATCATCTGTCAGCTCCTTTAAAATCTCGTGGGGCTCGTAGGAGCCTGATGACAAATACCTGCAATAAAGCGGGATCCCAAGATGATTCATGCAAAAAAGCATTGGCGACAAAGGCACGGTATGGGAGCGTCCCATAGATTGCGGCTCTTGGAGCACCGAGCCGTCGTAGACAATAAGATGCTCTGAGCTTTGAGAGCCGGCCCAGGCCTTGGCAAAACGCTTGAAATCATCGGCTTTAACCTTCTCAAACACGCCGTGGCAAAAAGAGAGCGACTCTTTGTCATCCTTAAGGCTGCTTTGGCCTCTTTGCTGCCTGATGTAAAGTCCGTACATGGCAATGTCGCGCAGGCTGTAAAAAGACAAGAAGATGGCAATGTCCAAAAGCTTAAGCCCGTTTTCCCCGAGGGTCTGCTTTACGATCCCGGTTAAACCCTCCATCTTGCAGATCTGATGGAGAACATAGTCAAGGGCCCGCCCCGAGCGCATCTGCGCTTTGGTTTTGCGCACCGAGACAGGTCGCCCGGGGCCGTGCACCTTGGCGTTTTTGGGCGGCTCCAATTTAAAATGCTTAAAGTAAGTTTCGTTGGGGTAAAACAAGGAAACCTGCGGGGTTTGCACCACCTTGCCGATGGTTATGCGATTGTGCTCGATGCGTCCTGACGGCGTGCGCGTGCTCTTGCCTAAAAAGAGCACCACATATCTGACGCCCTTCGTGCGCGAAGGAGTAAAAGACAGTCTGATCCCGTCGCCTGATGGCAGATCGCAAGTGTAATCAGTGTAGATCATAAACCCGCACCGCTGTTTTAATCTATGTAACTTCTCGTGATTATATATTAACCTTGAATGCAAGCACAGTCTAGCGACCAATTTTTATCATAAAATGTTAACTTTGGTCGGCATTTTTGTCATAACTTGTATGGAAAATTAATATAGTTTCACCAATCAAGAGTAAACGTTGCATAAAGGGGCGGGAGGTTTTAAAAAAGCAGGATATCGTTTATGAGAATGCCAAAGCCAAAGCCAAAGGCAGGCTTTAAACTTTGGGTTCGTGCCGCGGCGTTGAACACGGCCCCCCGAGTATCGATGAGAGGCCCAAGGTTAAAAAGCTCTATTCAAAAGGCGCAGGATCGCCTAAGCCGTAACGTCTTATCACAGGCTGCCCCTCTTCAAAGCGGATCACCGTGGTGGCAGCGGGGGTCAACACTCCGCCGTCGATAATGACGTCGGTGATGGAGCCTATGCGATCGTTGATCTCCACGGGATCATTTTGCGGCTCTTCATCCCCGGGCAGGATCAAAGAGCACGAGAGCAATGGAGCATTGACGGTTGAAAGCAGCGCTTCGATGATGGCACCCTTGGGCACCCTGATGCCGATGGTGCGCCTTTTCTCGTTCATAAGCCGCCTGGGCACTTCCTTGGTGGCAGGCAGAATAAAGGTATAGGCCCCCGGGGTATTGTTCTTTAAAAGCCTGAAAACGGCATTGTCGACCTTGGCATAGGTGGAAAGCTCGCTTAGATCGCGGCACATCAGGGTAAAGTTGTGTTTTTTGCTGATCTGTCTTATGTGAGCGATCCTCTCCATGCCCTCTTTGTTGCCTGCTAAGGTGCACAGAGCATAGGCCGAATCGGTGGGGATCACTCCAACCCCTCCATCCTCCATGATGGCGGCAAATTGCTTAAGATAGCGCGCCTGAGGATTGTCAGGGTGAATGGAAATAAACTGTGCACTCATGGTTAAATCCTAAACTGCAAAATTTTATTCAGGGCTGAATTTTACCACCCCGATTCAAGATAGCAAAGAAAGCGACAGATCCTGAGGGCAGGCAACATCTGCTAAAACACAATCGGCCAAAAAAAGATGGACAAGCGCCTGATTTTGGGACATGATAGGCGCCTGTGGTTTTGGTTTAAAATTTTAAAAACAATACAGCCCTATGTTTTACCCCCTTCTTTTGACCGCGGTCTTTGGCCTGACGATGTTTTATCTGACCTCAAACAGCTTCACCGCCATGCGGCTGGCCCCGGCGTTCCCCTTTGTCACCATTGTGTTCGGCCTGTTGTTTTTATACCTTTTCATAGGCTCGGCAGATGACATCGGCAAGTATTGGTCAGGCATCATGTTTTTGATCTGCGGCTTTGCCTGCATGAAGGATGTGGAATCGCTCAGGCGCAAGGGCAAAACCAAAAAGCAGCCTGTTGCCGACAAATAGCAATCAGCTCAGATCTGCCAATCAAAGGCCCCCCGGCAAGAGTCCTCTTGGGTTAATGCAGTCGCAGGATGCCAAAAAGGCAGGATCAAACCTGCCTTTTTGTGCTTTTTTAAACTCTGCTTAATCCAAGAAACCGCGCAATCCTGCCGAGCGGCACGGATGACGCAGTTTTCTTAAGGCCTTGGCCTCGATTTGGCGGATGCGCTCGCGGGTGACGCCAAACTGCCTGCCCACCTCTTCTAAGGTATGATCAGAGGGCATGCCGATGCCAAAGCGCATTCTTAGAACCTGCGCCTCGCGCGGGGGCATGTCTTCCAGCACCGAGTTGATGGCATTCTTGAGGCTCTCTGAGGTGGCAGCTTCGGCCGGCACCACGATGGAGCTGTCTTCGATGAAGTCTCCCAAGTGCGAATCGTCATCATCGCCCACAGGAGTCTCCAGGGAAATGGGCTCCTTGGCAATCTTCATGACCTTGCGGATCTTCTCCTCAGGCAGGCCCATCTTGGCGGCCAGCTCTTCGGGAGTGGGCTCGCGCCCCTTTTCCTGCAACATCTGGCGGCTGATGCGGTTTAACTTGTTGATGGTCTCGATCATGTGCACCGGAATGCGGATGGTGCGGGCCTGATCGGCAATGGAGCGGGTGATGGCCTGTCTGATCCACCAGGTGGCATAGGTGGAGAACTTGTAGCCGCGGCGATATTCAAACTTGTCCACCGCCTTCATCAGACCGATGTTGCCCTCCTGAATGAGATCCAAAAATTGCAAACCGCGGTTGGTGTATTTCTTGGCAATGGAGATGACCAGACGCAGGTTGGCCTCCACCATTTCCTTTTTGGCCTTCTTGGCCACGGCATCGCCCATCATCACGCGGCGGGACAATTCGCGCAGGCGGGCTATGGAAATGCCGCTTTCCTCTTCCACCTGACGCAGGGCATTGACGCACTCTTCAATCTCGGATCGGCGATCTTTAAGCTTGATTGCATAGGCTTTCTTGGAGCGGCAGGCCTTTTCGTACCAGCTGATGTTCGACTCTTGGCCTGAGTCCGTGTAGACGGCTTTAAGCTCGTCTATCTTCATGCCGCAGCGGTTGACGGCTATTTCGCGGATGCGCCTGTCTTGCTTTTTGACCTTGTCCATCATCTCGTGCATCTGACGCAACAGGCTTTCAAGCTGATGAGGAGCCAGACGGAAGGTCGAGAACATCTCGCACAGCTTTTTCAATTCTTCTTGATACTTGCGCTCGGCCACGGCGCCTTTTTTGGCCGAGGCAGCCTGAGTGCGGGTGTATTGGACCTTAAGCTCGGCAAAGCGGGTCATGACCAAATCGGGATCAGGACCGCTGTCGCTCTCCTGGCTTTGGCCTTCATCATCGTCATCGCCGCCCTTGGACTTTTTGCCGCCTTTCTTGGCCCCCGGGCGCGGCTGTTCTTCGTCATCGCCGCCGTCATCGTCCAAGTTAATTTCATCGGCGTCATCAAGGCCGTCCACGCCGTCTACATCGTCGACATTAAGCTCTTCGCCGGCATCGGCCTCATCGGAGGCGTCTTCCTTGGATTCTTCCTTGGCAAGCTCCTGCTCTTCTTGCAGATCGTAAGGTTCGCAAAAGCCCACGACGACGTCGTTGAGGCGCACTTCGCTGTCAGGATCGGCTGCCTTTTCGACCAGTTCAAACAGCCTCTCCATGGCCCTTGGGTATTCGACGATGCACAATTGCACGTCGTTGGTTCCCTTTTCGATGCGCTTTGAGATCTCGATTTCATCCTTGCGGGTCAAAAGCGACACATTGCCCATCTCGCGCATGTACATGCGCACAGGATCGGTGGTGCGTCCGATGTCGACCGAGGAATCTAATTGATTGGCTACCGTCTCGACATCTTCTTCGACGGTCTGGGAGGCATCGTTGAGCAAAATATCGTCAGGATCTGGGGGAGTTTCACAGACATTGATGCCCATGTCGATGAAGGTTTGGATGAAGACTGAAAGCTGATCGCCCGAGATGATGTCGGGGGGGATCAGATCATTGATCTCTTCGATGGTAAGGTAACCCTGCTCCTTACCCTTGGCTATCAACTGCTTAAACTCGGTGCTTGCTGAACTATGATCCATATGAATAAAGACCTGCCCCTATTGCTTCTTAATGCCTTGAAATCCATGACGATCCGGCGCGCACTCTTTGGCCTGAAGCGGCCCTGCTATCAGCCAGGCAGCGGCTGTCTGTGTAAGCTGTCAATACGCACAGATCCTGCAGAGCCCGGGGACTCTGCACGGATTTTAGATTATGCAAGTTATCGTAAGTTTAGTCAAGCTCTACCCCGTCGGGGATGGAGGCATTGTGATATACCTCCTGCACATCGTCCAAATCTTCAAGCGCGTCGATCATGCGCATGAACTTGACGGCCTGATCGGCATCGAGGGCAGCCTCGGTGGAGGGGGTCATGGTGATCCGGGCGTTGGAAGGCTTGATGCCATGCTTGTCAAAGGCATCGACCACGCCTGCAAAGGCCTCAGGGGAGGTGTAGACGTCCACAGAGCCGTCGTCGCTGCCCTGCACGTCGTCTGCTCCTGCCTCCAAGGCAATCTCCATGGCCTGATCTTCGGTGACGGCAACCTTGCCGCCGTCATCGGGCAGGAAGTTGATGACGCCCTGCTTGGCAAAGAGGTAATTGACCGAGCCTGTGGTGCCGAGGTTGCCGCCAAACTTGGTGAAAGCGTGGCGCACTTCTGAGGCGGTGCGGTTGCGGTTGTCGGTCATGCACTCGACCATCACGGCCGCGCCGCCCGTGCCATAGCCCTCATAGACGATGGTCTCAAGATCGGCACCCTCGCCGCCGCCTGCGCCGCGATCGATGGCGCGCTTGATGGTGTCGCGCGTCATGTTTTGGGCCAGAGCCGAAATCACCGCCGAACGCAGGCGCGGATTGCTCGACTCGTCGCCGCCGCCCATGCGGGCAGCCGTGGTGATCTCGCGAATCAGCTTGGTAAAGATTTTGCCGCGCTTGGCATCCTGCGCAGCTTTGCGAAATCTGATATTAGCCCACTTTGAATGTCCTGACATCTTTATCTCCTCAAGGCTTAATTAATCTTTTTCATAATCGGTCACGCCAATGCCCAGCTCCTCCAAAGCCTGCTCTGATGCAGGGCCCGGAGCTGCGGTCATCAGGCACGCGGCCGCCGTGGTCTTAGGGAAGGCGATAACGTCGCGAATGTTATCAGAGCCTGCCATAAGCATGGTCAGCCTGTCCAGACCGAAGGCCAGCCCCGCATGAGGCGGAGCGCCGAATGAGAGGGCATCAAGGAGGAAGCCGAATTTCTCGCAAGCCTCCTGCTCTCCTATCCCCAAAACCTCAAACACGGCCTGCTGCATGGCCTCATCGTGAATGCGCACCGAGCCGCCGCCCGTCTCATAACCGTTGACCACCAAGTCGTAAGCGTCTGCATAGACAGCAAGGGGATTATCCTTAAGCTCCTGCGCCGTGACCTTGGAGGGGGCGGTAAAAGGATGATGCATGGCCGTAAGGCCTGCCTCCTCGGTAAGCTCGAACATGGGAAAATCCACCACCCACAAGGCCCTAAAGCCCTCGTGCACCAGTCCCTTGTCCTGCGCGCACTTGTTTCTCAAAGCCCCCATGAAGGTCTGGGCCTTGACCCTCTGAGCGGCTCCGACAAAGACGATGTCCCCGGTTTTGGCATCGCACTGTTGGACCATGGCCAAAAGCTCATCGGCTCTGACATGCTTTGCAATCGACGATTGCAAGCCCTCGGCGCCCTTGTCCAAATCATTGACCTTGATGTAAATGAGGCCCGAGGCGCCAAGCTTCTTGACATAATCGATATAGCCGTCAATCTCGCGGCGGGTCAGAGAGGCACCGCCGGGCAGAGCAAAGGCGACCACGCGCTGCGCTTCATCGAGGGCAGGCTGCGAGAGCACCTTGAAGGCGCAATCTTTTAAGATTGCCGACAGCTCATGCAGTTCAAAGTCCACCCTCAAATCCGGCTTGTCAGAGCCGAAGCGATCCATGGCCTCCTCCCAGGTCAAAACCGGGATATCGCCCAAATCGTAAGAGCACACTTCTTTGAAGAGGCCCCTTATCATCTCCTCCATCACCTCCCGCACCTCAGAGGAGGTCATAAAGGAGGTTTCCACATCGATTTGGGTAAACTCAGGCTGCCGATCGGCTCTTAAGTCTTCATCGCGGAAGCACTTTACTATCTGATAGTAGCGATCGTAGCCTGCGATCATCAAAAGCTGCTTGAAAAGCTGGGGGGATTGGGGCAAAGCATAGAACTTGCCGTGATGGATGCGCGAGGGCACCAGATAGTCGCGGGCGCCTTCGGGAGTGGCCTTGGTGAGCATGGGAGTTTCGATGTCCCAAAACCCGCGATCGTCCAAAAACTTTCTGACAAAACGGGTGATAAGGGTGCGCGTTTTAAGCATCCTCACCATCTTGGGACGGCGCAGATCCAAATAACGGTAGCGCAGTCTTTGCTCTTCGGTATTGTCCTGATTAAAGTCGATGGGCAAGGGCTTGGCCTTGTTGAAGATGGCAAGAGACTTGGCGTAGACCTCAACCTCGCCCGAGGCCATCTTGGAGTTGATTTGATCTTGGGGTCTTAATTTGACGATGCCCTCGACCCTGATGCAAAACTCGTTGCGCAAAGAAGATGCGGCCTCATGCACTTGCGGCTCGTCAGGGTCAAACACCACTTGGATCAAACCCGTGCGATCGCGCAGATCAATAAAAATCAGGCCGCCCAGATCGCGCCGGCGGCTGACCCAGCCGCACAAGGCAACCTTAGTATCTGCCTGAGGTGCTCCTACCTCACCGCAGTAATGAGAACGCATTGACATATCTGCCTCTTGAGCTTAGAAAAGTAGTTGGGTATGCAGGCCTTGCGGCCGTCAAAAAAACAAGACATTATATTCCAAACGGCCCTTTAAAATAAACAGGAGCTAGCGTGCGCGGTCAGCTTTGCCTGATCGCAGCTTGAAGAGCCTTGCATGCCAAGGTAAAAGGCAATCGCTCCTGCTCGATGCGCAAACTCTCCCCGTAAAGATGATGCCTCAAGGCCTCGTAGGCTACCTGCTCTTTGGCGGTAAGATAGGACAGCTTGGGAGGTGCGCTTTGGGCATTGGGATCGCGCACGGCAAGGGGGGCAAAGTTTTTGATGCACTCCTCATCCATGAGCACCGATATCAGATCTTCATTTGGCAATTGCGCGCGCAGCTCGTTTAAAATCCCAAAGCCGTCCGTATCCAGATCTCCCCAATAGATGATGCGCCTGCCTTTAAAACAGGCAAAATCCCCAAAGCCTGCAAAGCCGTAGCCTTGGCCGAAGATTGCCAAAGTGCCCTGTAGCGGCGGCAAGGCAAGATAACTTACTTCGTTTTCGCAAATTACGATGTTGTCTATCTCAAAGCGCAGCTTCAAAAAACTTTCCTTGTCGCACTGAAAATCGGCAAAGCTGCTGTAAGGCTCGTTTTTGGGATTGGTTTTGTCCAAAAACCGCATCCTGATGAAGACGGGCTTTAACTTAAACCCGTAGCGTTTGGCAAAGTTCTCCCCTGCCGTCACCGTCTCATCGATGTCCTCTTTTGATAGCAGCACGTCCAAAAGTTTGCCTGCCGCGACAGGCACGCCCGTGCCTTTTTCCAAAAACTTGGTATCGATGCCGGGCAGATCAAGCTCCCTAAGATAAATGCCGGGCCTTGGGTGCTCTTCCAGCCACAAACAGATCTCAAGGAGCTTTGCAAACTTATCCTGATGCTCCAGCACAAACTTGGGATGCTCCTCGATAAAGGGCAGCAAAGCAGGCAGCTTTTGAGCGCACAGCTCATGGCAGGCCCGGTAGGCTTTGAGATCATTGGTTCTGCCGATAAAGGCGCACAGCGCATCGATGTCCTTGAAAACAAGCGCACAAGGGATCTTTTGATGAGAACGCCATGAGGTGCCGATATCCTTGTGCTTTAACAGCCTTGGGCATTTTTCATTCCAAAAGCGCGCCCAGGCAATGCTCTCTTCAAAGTTCTCCTTAAGATCGCGGCTTTTGGGGTATTTTAATTTCACCTCCAAAGGAAAACCGCCTGCAAGATGCTCTTTGAGCCTGAGGCCCCCGTCAAAGCGTTTTTTCTCGGCGCCAATCAGATCCTTTAGCGAGGTAAAAGCGCTTTTGCCTGTCATAAAAACCAACGCCTCCGCTTAAGATCCTCTCACAGGGGGTGCCTGCCATCCTCAGCAGGCGGCTCTTGCTCACTGTGCTTTGAGTCATCTGTCTCTTGCGAGCTTTCAAAAAGGTCAAAAAGATCGAGGCTGTAAGGCTCATCATCAAGAGCGCTTTCAAAACTCTTCGCGCCCTTTTCTTTCTTGCCCTCTCTGCCCTCGCCGCTTTCTTTTGATGGTCCTTTTGCCGATCTTCCCCTGTCAAACAGGTTTAAAAGCTTGGCAATGGTTTCTTGGGCAAAAGTCTCTTTGAGGCTCTCTTCAAAATCCTTGGGATCTCCGCCCTGCTTTAAGGCATCCAAAAGATTTTGCAGCGTCGCAGAGCTCTTTGAGCTCTCTTTATTTGCCGATATCGGCTCTGCCTCATCATCGTTCTTTTCAAACAGCTCCTTGTAGTGCTCCACCGTAAAGTTGCGCACCGCGCTTTGATTGTTGCGATTGCACTCCACATAGCCTATTTGCTGCACGAAAGGCTCAATCACCCCGATCTTGGTCATGGGGGTGATCACCATAACCTGAAGCCCCATCAGGCCAAACAGGCCCAATGCATATTCGGCCAGGTTGGGCGAGCCGCTTGAGAAAGCCTCATCGATCATGATAAAGCGCAAAGCCGTGTCGGGGCGCCCCTGCTTTTCTTGCTGCAAAATTTGATAGTAAAGAGCCGAGGCTAAGATGGTATAGGCCAATTTTTCCTTTTGTCCGCCCGATTTGGCGTTGGCAGAAGAGTAAAACTCGACTTCCTCGTCATTCTCCTTGCGCCGCTCCATGGCCGAATATTCAAACCAGCGCCGCACATCGGTAACTTTTTGCCGCCACTTTTCATCCTCTTGCAAACACTCGGCGCGGCCTTTGAGGCGCATGATCAGGTTTGAGATGAGGTTAAACTTCTCCTCGGCAAAGCGCGTCTCATCCTCGGGATTGACATTGGTTGCGTCCGTGAGGCACTGTCCGAGATCGCTGCGAAATTGGCTTATCTCGGAATCTGCCAGGCTGCGTTTGTGAATTTCGATATAGGTCTCGTAGTTGTAATCGATGCCCTTTAAGGAGGCATTGATCTCCTTGATGCGCCCTGAGATGTTCTCGCTGTTTTTATCCAAGGTGGCGGTGAAGTGGGCCATGTTGTTCAAAGTGGAAACTTTGAGCTTTTCTTTGAACTGCTGTTCAAACTTGGGCAGATTATCCGCTTTCAAGGTCTGCAGCAAAGCCTCAAAATCGCCGATGTACTCTACGGAGTCTGCAAGATCGCCGCTGTCCTCAGGATAGTCGCGAATAAAATCAAGCATGCCCTTCAAGATCGCCTGCCGATAATCATCTGCCTGAGCGCGGCGCTTGTAGATCTGCCTGTCAATCTCCAAAGAAAAGATCCTGGTGATGTCATTTAAATTGGAGACGTTAAGCTTAAACTCGGGGGTCTTGATGCTCTCGTAAATGCCCTTTAAAAAAAGTTCGATCTGATCATCAAGCGGGTTTTGGCTCAAATAGTTTTGGGATATCTCAAGCTCGCCGCTATAGCGCTCGTGTGCCACCTTGGTGCGGGTCAAATCTTCCAAAGTGCGGGTGTGACAGACTTTCACATCGACAAGCTGCTCTTTGATTGATGAAAGCTCTTCGTTTAACTTGGAGATGGCGGGGTTTTGCTTTAAGCTTTCAATTTTCTGTTTGAGATCTTCAATCTCGCAGAGGATGGCCTTGACATCCATGGCCGCAAAGCTGCCAAACTCATCGACAATTCTTTGAGCAGCGTCAATCCTGCCTCGGATCTCCTCTGAAGCCTTAAGATGGGCCGTATAGTCCCCAACCGCGCTGTCGCGCTCTTTGACAAGGCAGGCTATCTCATCTTCCAACAGCGCTTTTTTGTCGGCATTGGACCAGCCCAGCACAAAATTGCGCCTGTCCGTCAGATCGCGCCTGTCATCTTTTTCGTTGCGGTTTTTGGATTTGTAAAGACCGCTTGGCAACAGGGCATCGTCGGCAGTGCGCCGGTACTCCTCCTCGCTTTTGCAGCAGGCATAGTTAAAGCGCTGCATGAGCATGGACAAGAGGGCATCGTGGAAAATGCTGTCCTGCTTCACATCAAGCTTGTGCACCATGGAGTTGGGCATCAGGGCCCTGCCTCTTTGCGTTTGCATCCCCAAGCTTTTATAAAAGACCAGGCGGCCCCTTAAGTTGTGGGTGTTGACGAAGCTTACCACCTTTGCGTAAAGTTCGTCGGGCACCAGCATGGAGAGGGCAAAGTTGTGCAATACCCTTTCGATGGCCCCCTCCCAGATCTTCTTTTCGCCTTGTTTAACCTCGATAAGCTCGCCTGCAAACGGCAGCTCGCGCTCGTCAGCCCCGATGGCTTCGCAGATGCGCTCTCTGATATTGACCTGATCCGGCGGGATGTTGCTGTTGCTTCTTAGCAAAGAGTCGTACTCTGCCTGCGCTGCTTTGAGCTTTTCTTGAAGATTGCGCCCTTTGAAATTGATCTCAGCCTGCACGTTTAAGGCCTCATCCAACTCTTGGCGCAACAAGTTTAATTTGCCCCTGATGCGGCTTTGCTGCACCTTAAAGCTTTCTTCATCCAAGCTTGCGCTCTCGCCCAAAACTGCCGCAGCCTTCTTGAAGCGCTCGTAGATCTCCTCGCGTCTTTGCCGCTCCGAGTTTTTCAAGACTGCCATCTGCTCTAAGTTATTGATCTCCCCGCCGCCGCTTTTGATGAGTTTTTGGGTCAAAAGATCCCTGGTGCCCTCAAGTTCGCGTTCGCGCTCTTGGTATTGCCCCAATTTGTCCTCAAGCTCTCTTTTGCTTTGAAAGAGCTTTTCAAGCTCCCGCTGCAAGATGGCGATGTAGCGTTTGTAGACATAAGAGGGCGCCCCCTGCTTGCCAAGCTCCAATTCCTCCAACAGCATCTTTTGGCTTGTGAATTTGTCGGCATTTTCTTTGATGGGAGTAAGCTTGGCAATCTGCTCGGAGGCCTTTTTGATCTTGTCGTGGATCTCAGTCAAATCGTTGAAGTGATCGATGAGTCCCTCCACCATTTCGTCGACATCCATGGGATCGAGCATGAAATCGCGGATAAAGCTGTTGATGTCCGGGATGTCCTTTAAGGAGATGCACTTGTTGAAGATCTCAACGGCCCTCTTGCTTACATTAAGCTGCCTGCGGTACCACAAACCATAGCTGTTAAAATCCGAGAAGAGATTGATCTTATCGCCGTAGGTGCGGCGCAGCTTGCGCCTCAAATCATTGGCCGTCTTGCCAAAGGAGGTGAAGTCATCCTTGATGTTAAGCTCGCCCTGCGCCCCGACGTAGATGGTATCAGGCTGCAAAGCCTCGGCCCTGAAGGAGAAAAACTGGGCCAAAGTGACCGTTTTGTCCAAGGCTTTGCAATAGAACACGGCCAGGATCACCGAGTACTCGTTTTGCTTGCGCAGGCCAAACTCGGTGCCGTCGCTTAAATTTTTGACCATGCCCTGCACATAGCTGCCCAAGGTGCGATCTTTAAACTTGGCTCCTGCGGCGCGATTGTAGACAAGCTCGCGGCGCGGCACCAGCAAGGTGGTGAGGGCATCGGCCAGGGTCGATTTGCCCGAGCCGTTGTTGCCTATCAAAAGGGTGTTTTTAAGATTCAGGTTTAAAGTCCAGATCTTATGGTGAAACTGTCCCCAGTTGTAAACTTCAAAGCGCCTGATCCGAAAGCCCTGCTCGGGCAAAAGCTCAGGCTTGGCTTCTTTGGGGATATTAAGATATGCCTTAAGTTTTTCTTGCTCGGTCAACCCCTGCTCTTGTGCGCCCTCGTCCCCTCCTGCAAAAGCCTTTTGTGCCTCATCGGGGGCAGGGATCTCGGAGGGCTCTTGAGCATCGCCTTGGGTCTTGGGCTCTGCAAGATCGTCATCAAGCTGTGCCTGACCTGCCTGTGAGTGCAAATCAAAGGCGGGATTTAAGTCTGAAAGCTCAAGATCGAGCCCCTCAATGCCATTAAAGCCCTCAGAGCCCTTAAAGTTTAAATTCTCATCGCTTTTATTATTCACCGCCCTGCTCTCCCTGTGTGCTGCGGCCCGACTTAAAGGCAGCTTCGGCCAAATAGCTTTCCAATTTTTGTTTGAACAGTTCCAGCTTGCTTGCATTGCACACTGTCTTGATGATGCGCTTGATTTCGTAGTTGTCATTTTGCGTGTCGCGTGATGCAATCTTGCGCAAGATCCCAAGCTCGCACAATCTTGTTGCCTGGCCGCTTAACTGGCGGCGCTTGACGCCTTCATCGCCCCCCACCTTAAAATAAGGCTCCATGCGCTCGTACATCTCATCAAAACTGATGATAAAGCGGCCCTCGCCTTGGTTTTCAAGCTCGTTGACCTTAAGCTGCAATTGCATGATCAAAAACGAGATCATAAAGGGCAATTGGATTTGCTTGAGCAGCCTGGGGGGCATCGGTCCGTCGCCAAATTCCTCGGCGCTAAGCGAGCGCAGATAAGCATACTGCTCTTTTTCATTGACCTCGACTTTCAAGCCTATTTCATGAAATCTGCCCTGAAGCAGGCTCAAATGGTAAATAAGATCGTTGTAGAGCACGGGACTTTCATTGCCGTAGACCACCCCGTTCATCAAATGGGCCTGAACTGCTCCGGGCGGCAAATGCTCTATCCTGCGCCCGCTCCTTCTTGAATCGGCACTTAAGCCTTGCTCCTCAAAAGAGTTCTCGTCCGTCTCTTCCATATACTCAAAATCGCTCATGCTTACCCCCAAGCTTCAATAAAACTGCATCATAAAAGCTCCCGTCGCAGGCTTTAACCTTGTTGTTTGTGCCCTGCAATTAAGCCTTTGCTAAAATCTGACCGCCTTATGCTATGGCGCCGCCATCATCTGAATCTGTGGCATCATCTTCACTCTTATCAGCAGCCGTTGAAGAGGCATCGGCCTCTTCTTTTTGCTCTTTGATGCGCGGCGGGGCCTGCTCGATGACCCCGATAAGCTCGTCTTCATCGGGCCCTTCGCCATCTTCCCCTGTTTTGACGCTGATACAGGTTCTATCCATGGTCAAAACGCTGTAATGCCTGGCCCCCTTTGGATCTTCGCGGCTGTAGCTGACGCTTTCAAGCTCCCCGCTGTCAATTTTGACTTTAAACTCATCTTTTGAGAGCTCCTGATAGGCAAAGATCTCCTCTGCGCCAAACTCAGGCGGATAGCGCTCGACAAGCTCTTTTAAGGTGATGCTCTCCTTGCCTGACAGGGCAATGTAGAGGCGGCCTCTGAGCTTATTGATGTCTAAGTTGTGCACATCAAGCAGGCTCTCTGCACTGACCTCGTTCTCATCGCCTTCATCGACCTGACCATCGTCAAACTCGATATCCTCTGCCTTGGTGTACAAAGGCCGATCGCAAGGCAGGCTCACCTGCACCGAGGGCAGCTCAAACTCCAAAAAGAAGGGCTCTTTAAGCTCCATCAGCTCGGGGTGCTGCACGGTCAGGGCCGTGATCCTGTGCCCCGTGCGACTGACGGCCCGCGCCTCCAGATACAGCCTGCTGCCGATATAGTAGTTAAGCTGCTTGTCAAGGCCTGCCAATACGCCGTTGATCTCAGAGGAGTTATCAAGCAGCATGGGGTAAAGCTGCCTAAGCCTTTGATCCTGATCCAGCTCTTTGACCGTGGCGTTTTCGTAAAGCTCATCTATCATGGTTGCCATAAGCTCCCGCCCTCTTGAGGATAACAGCAGGCGGTTGAAGGCTGCCACGGACAGGCCCTGCTCTGATGAGGAGATGAGATCGGTTTTTTCAAAGAATTTATCAAGCAAAATGGCTTTGGGGCCATCATCGCTTTCCACATCGCGCCGGATGTCCCGATATAAAATCCTGAAGTTCTCCTCCACCTCGCGCTGATCAGAAAGCAATGCCCTGGCCTGTTCTTCAAACTGATAGAAGCGATCGTAGATCTCATGGGGGGTTAACACCGCCATCTTCCCGTTTTCGAGGGCCTCAATGCGCTCGTTTAGGCTGTCGCGCTGCTTTTTAAGATCTTCAAGGTACTCTTCGGCATGTTCGGCATCGCCCTGCAAGACGATCTCCCTTGCCAGATTCATGACGATGTTAAGCCTTGCCTGCGTGCCCACGAAGGGGCGGTCGGTCAAGGAGGAAATCAGATCCACGGCGCGGCGGGCCTGTCTTGTGATGTCATAAAAGTACTCGACGCTGTCAGCCTTGGTAAAGCGGCGCAGATAGCCGCAGCGCTCCGAGGACCACTCCGTCAGGGTGCGTCTTGGATCAATCTTAAGATTGGCGCCGCTCTGATCATTGATCTGACAGGCAAGATCAACCAAGATCTCAACAAGATCGCTTTCCTTGCGAGCTTTGCCGTCGGCGCTGACATAGGCCCGATCCAAAAAGGTGATGATGTAGGCGGCCCGATCGGCCCGCAAGATCTTGCACAAGGTGTGCCGGTCAAGCAAGGCTTTGACCGCAGAATAATTCATATCCATGATGGCCGCATGCTTTTGTCGCAAGCTCCCCCTATCTGTCTGTTCAGAAGTTTTGGCACTGTCACACATGGTAGCAGAAAATAAGCCTGCATGGGGCAGATTTGCACTGCCAAAGGCGCCGCCGCGGCCAAAATCAAAAAGCCCAAAAAGCGCAAGTTTTCTGCCCTAACCTGCTGAGAGGGTCTGCCATCGAGCATCAGGGGCGCAAGCCTAAAACTTAACGCCCCATAAGATCTATGCATCATTTAATCAGGCAAGACACTTTGGTGCAGCTTTAATTTTTTCGTCAAACATGGGCTATACTAAAACACGCTTTAAAGAATGGCTAGTACGCCGCCACTTATTTGCAATGACAGGAGTTTTCATGATCTGCCCTAAAGCCATTTTCGCAGCGGCCCTATCAGTCTGCCTGGCCTTTGGCAGCCTGAACGCCAACGCAGGCTCATCTTCGCCCCTTGGACACGATGCCTTTGAGGATAAGGTTTTATACGTGGGATGCGAATCGGCCTTTGCCCCTTTTACCTATGTGGATGATGACGGAAATCTGGTGGGGTTTGACCTTGATTTGATCAGGGCCATGGCCGCTGCCGAAGGTTATGCCGTGGAGGTCAAGCCTTATCCTTTTGACGGCCTGATCCCCGCGTTGATGACAGGCTCCATCGACCTTATCATCTCAGGATTCACCATCTCAGAGGAGCGTGCCCGCCGCGTGGACTTTTCCGATCCCTACTATCGCTGCGGCCTGACCTTCCTTATCAAAAAGGAATTTTCAGACCTCTTCAACGACTTGCAAGATCTTAAAGACGAGGTCTTATGCTCGCAAATAGGCACCACCGGCGCCCTGTTTACCGCCAAGGTTTTGCCCGATACCACGCTGCGCCAGTTCAATTCCCCGCCTGAAAGCTATATGGAGCTGGTCAATGACGGCTGCAAGGCTGTCATCAACGATCGCCCGGTCAACGATTTCTTCTTGGCCAAGTACAAGGGCCCTGAGATCGTCTCCAAGACCATCACCGATGCAGACTCCGAGTGCTACGGCATTGCCGTCAGAAAGGGCAACGAAAAGATGCTCAAGCTTATGAACAGCAGCCTGCGCAAGGTCTTGGAGAACGGTCAATTTGCCAAGATCTCAGAGCAGTGGTTCGGCTATAATGTCTCAGAAGGCGTAATCAGCCCCAAGTAAGGCACGCAGCCTTAAGATCTTAGATTAACGATATAAACAAAGCTTTAAGTTAACAAAAGCTTTTGAAGGAGGCCCGGGGCCTCCTTTAGTTTGCAACCTGTCAGCGACAAGAAGCGGCAAAGTCTTGGCCCCGGCAAATCAAGTCTGCTGCAAAGCCCCTAAAATCAGGTTTTATTTTCCGCATTGAGCAGGCCTAAGGAGATAGCATGAGCACAGCTTTTATCAGCGGGGCAAGTTACGGCATAGGAGAGGCTTTGGCTTATGCATTAGCCTGCCGCGGCTTCAACCTTATCTTGGCCGCCCGCAGCGAGGATAAGCTTCAGGATTTAAAGCGCTCTTTGGAGAGCGAATGCAAAATCAAGGTAACCGTGCTGCCGTGTGATCTGAGCGAGCTTTCAGAGATTCAAAGGCTTTGTGCCCGTCTTGATGAGGTAAAAGAAGATCTGGCCTTGGTCGTCAACAACGCAGGCTTTGGCTATTTTGGGCCCATGGCAGCCATGGAGAGCAAGACCATCGAACAGATGGTCAATCTCAACTGCCTTTCCCTTACCCGCATAAGCTTAAAGGCCGTTGAGATCTTCCAAAGCAAAGGACAAGGCAAGATCTTGAATGTGGCCTCCACCGCCGCCTTTGAGGCCTGCCCTTACCTTGGAGTGTATGCTGCCACCAAGGCATATGTCCTCTCCTTCAGCGAGGCTTTGAGCCTGGAGCTCAAAGGCAGTCCCGTCAAGATCACTTGTCTGTGCCCGGGTCCTACCCGCACGCATTTTGGACAAAGAGCAGGCTTCAAAGAAGATTCTCCATTTGAAAGTTACGCCATGGATGCAAAAGAAGTGGCGGACATGGCCCTTGATGCCTTGGATAGAAACCGCATCATCAAGGTGTGCGGCAGGTTAAATGCCTTGGGGGCTGTTCTGGCTCAGATCTGCCCGCGCCCCATGGTGCGCAAGATTGCAACCTATTTTTTGCTTAAGATGCACTGAGGGTCTGCTAATTTACCGGGGTTTTCGATTGCAGTCCCGGTCGGTATTGACCGTAACAAGATCGGACTTAAGGGCTCCTTTGATCCTGTCGGCGCACAACAGACCCGTCAATGCGCTGTGATCCATGTTGTGATAGCAGTGCATGCCGCATCTGCCAATGATATGCAGACCTATAAAGCTCTCATGCGACAGCTATTCGGCCGCAGGGGAAAATATTGCTGCTCTTCAACAAATGACGCGTTTTTATCATTAAGATGATCCGCCCAACGCCAAAAAACCAATAATCATCGGCAGGATTAATGAACATCAGCCGCCTCTGGGTAGTTGCGATCAGATCGTTGTTCGCAAACCCAAGATCAGGTCAGCCCATATCCTGCTCTAAAAACACAAATCAGTGATTCTCATCAGCTTCTTTTCTTTCTAACCACTCATAGGTCTTCTTGATGCCTTGCACAAAATCAACCCTGTCATTTTGATTGAAAAACTTGCAAACGCAGCGTTCTTTATCCATCAGTCTGATTCCGCTGCAAATATCGCCCCGCCAAGGCCTGAAAGTGCGATATTTGTCTTCGTTAATGTCAAAGTATCTGCACAGCTCTTCAAGATATTCCCGTAAAGGTCTGAAGTTTCCGCTCCCCACCACATAATGGTCAAAAGCCAATCCCTCAAAACCCAATGACACAAAATCCCTGACAGCATCGGCAATGTAAATAAAATCGTACAGCTGACAGCCATCGCTAAATTCCAAATGCTCTTGATGCATGATTTTGCGCAAAGTTGATACAACCAGCCTCTGATTTTGTTCGCCGGGACCGTATACGTTGGTTATCGAGCCTGTCACCAAAGGGATGTTGTTCTGTTTGCAGTAAGCATTGAGCAGAACCCTCCCGTACAGCTTGGAAACGCTGTAAACATTGGGCGTCAGAAAATTTGCGGTGCGGCAGCTTCTTTCTATGTATTCAAATTCATGAATGGTTCCTGCATAGATGACTCTTTGCAGCTTGAAGCGGGAGAAAACCTGCATGCTTTTTAGAATGAAACTCACGCTGTTAAGCTGTATGAAAGGAGAGTCTCTGTCCGCCGTAGACCAGGCCATTAAATACAAAACAATAGGTTTTGTCTGCCCTGAGCCCAAAAGATTTCTTATGCGCTCTTCTGACAGCTCGTCATGATGAACTTCTATGCAGTCACAACCGCGCGCTTTGAGGCACCGCACCAGGTTGGAGCCGATAAACCCTCTTGAACCGCAGATCACAAACACGCTTTGCTCAGGAAGAATGGCTTTTATCATATACCCGTCCTTGCCTTAACCATCTTGGAATGCCTATAACGCTAGGCGTTAACCTTAGAGCGCACAAACTCGTGGATAACCTGCGAGGTTCTTTTTAGATCATCCTTATTGAGGTTTTGCGCCACACCCACCCAGAAGGTTTGATTCATGATAAATTCGGTGACGGGCAAGGTTTGATAGCTGCTCTCGTCAAGCTCGTCCGTATAGACGATGGCACTGTCCGAGCCTATGCGGCAGGGAATATGATTTAAGGCCAGCATGGGCTGTCTTAAGATATTGCCTGCAAACAGCAGCCGCGTGCCGATGCCGTGACTTTCCAAATAAGGCACCATCTGCGAGCGGGTAAACGGAGCGTCTTCTTTGATGGAAATCAAAAAGCCGAACCAGGCACTGTCGCATCGGTCGTCCGTGCAAGGCAGGATTAAATAGTCTTTGAGATCATCCAAAGCTTTAAGCAAAAATTCGGCATGCTCGCGCCTTAAGTCCAGGAATTTATCCAGTTTGGCAATTTGAGCCAATCCGATGGCAGCCTGCCAATCGGTGATTTTCAAGTTGTAGCCTATGTGCGAGTAGGTGTACTTGTGATCGTATCCGGCAGGCAGTTTGCCCAATTGTTGCTCGAAGCGGCGCTTGCAGGTGTTGTCGCACCCGGGCTGGCACCAGCAATCTCGTCCCCAATCGCGCATGGAGACTATGATTTTCCACAACTTAAAGTCATTGGTCAGCACTGCGCCGCCCTCGCCCATGGTCAGATGGTGGGCAGGATAAAAAGAGCAGGTGGCAATGTGCCCGAAGGTGCCTGCGTATTTGCCGTTCCAACGTGCCCCCAAAGCATCGCAGGTATCTTCAATCACCCACAAATCATGCTCTGCGGCAAGCTTAATCACTGCCTCGAGGTCAAACATGTTGCCCAGGGTGTGAGCCAGGAAGACGGCCTTGGTTTTGGGGCTTACCGCCTCTTGCATCTTTTTGACATCAATGTTGTAAGTGCCGACCTGTACATCGACAAATACCGGGGTAAGACCGTTTTGAATGACCGGATTGAGGGTGGTGGGAAAACCTGCGGCCACGCAAATTACTTCATCGCCGCGTTTTAAACGCTTGTCGCCAAGCAGCGGGGAAGTCAGGGCGCTAAAGGCAATAAGGTTGGCAGATGAGCCTGAGTTGGTGGTCAGCGCAAAGTTTACTCCCAATTTTTGAGCCAAAGCCTCTTCAAAGGCCCGATTAAATCTCCCGGCCGTCAAATTCATGTCTAAGGAGGCTTCAATCATGTTGCACAGCTCCTCGGCGCCGATGTTTTTGCCCGAGGCAGGCACATATGATTTTGGGTTGTTTTTTTCTTGCTCGCATAAACGACCATATTCTGATGCCAATGCCAGCATCTGTTGTTTTATCTCTGCTTTGCGCTCCATTTTTGCTTCCTTGGAATAATCAAATTCTTGGCTACTCTGCCAATCCCGGGCTTTGTTCATCTATGCCTCAATGCCTGCAAAATCATCAGGCAGCCGCTCCCTGTTTTCATCTTTGCGGCTGATGACTTCAACTTTGGCAGGCCACTTGATGTTCAAAGCCTTATCAAAGGGATTAATGCCGCGCTCGGCATCTGCGCAAAATTGCCTGTCCAGCAAATACATTATTTGGGCATTGTCGGTTAAAGTGATAAAACCATGGGCCGTGCCATGGGGCAGGACCAAATAATTGTGCTCATCCTCGCTTAAGGTTACGCCCACATGCTGCAAAAAGGTAGGCGAGTCTTTTCTGATGTCAACCGCCACGTCATAAAGCGCGCCTTTTAAACAGCGCACAATCTTAAATTCGTTATAAGGCGGCATCTGATAGTGCATGCCGCGCAAGGTGCCCCGGCGCTCGGACAATGACAGATTCATCTGTGCTATCTGTCCTTTAAGCCCTATCTCTTTAAATTCCTCGGCACAAAAGAAACGCTCAAAATACCCGCGCTCGTCGCCGATGGGTTTGGCCTTTAAGATATACACGCCTTCAATGGCGGTTTTGGTAATGTCAAATCTTTGCATGACCGTCTGCCCTGTTCAAAAAACCTTCAATCTGTCCTAAAGAAAAGTCCATAAGGTTGTCTTTGCCTGCTACCCATTGCTTGTACCACTGCACGGTCAGCGCGACTGCCTCATGAGCATTGAGCACGGGGCTGACGTTCAGCATCTCTTGGGCCTTGCCGATATCAAGTCTTAACAAGTTGGCCTCATGAAAGCAGCTGTCCGTGTTCTCAATCTTGGCGCGGCTGCCCCATTGTTTGATGATTTCCTCTGCCACCTGCCCTGCACTTAAGATGTCTTCGGGGTTGGGGCCAAGGTTAAAGGGCCCTGCGCAGGATGCATCGCCCTCAAAAAGTCTTTTAGCCAAGATAAGATAAGCGCGCACAGGCTCAAGCACATGCTGCCAAGGCCGCACCGACCCGGGATGACGCAACAAGACGGGTTGTCCCTGCTTTAAGGCTCTGATGCAATCGGGAATAAGCCTGTCTTCGCTAAAGTCCCCTCCTCCTATGACATTGCCTGCCCTTGCCGTGGCCAAAAGATAAGGAGGATGGTCGCCATTTAAAAACGAGCGGCGATAAGAGGCGCTTAAAATCTCGCTGCAGGCCTTAGACGATGAGTACATGTCATAGCCGCCCATGCTCTCGTGCTCTTTGAAGGGACGGCCGTCTTCTTTGTTTTCATAACACTTGTCGGTGGTGACATTGACCAAGGCCTTGACGCTGTCGCATCCTCTTGCAGCCTCCAAGACATTTAAAGTCCCCATTACGTTGGCAAGGTAGGTGTTTGCAGGGTCAAGATAGCTTTGCTTGACCAAGGGTTGGGCTGCCAGATGCAAAACGATTTGAGGCCTGCTCTCTTTGACAAAGGCGTTTAAGCTCTCTTTGTTTAAGATGTCTGCAATCAGCTCCCCGTCAAGCAAACTTGAGATGCCGCACAGCTCATACAAACGAGGATTGCTTTTGGGCAGCAGGGAATAGCCGTAAATCTTGGCCCCAAGCTTATGCAGCAACATGACAAGCCACGAGCCTTTAAAGCCCGCATGTCCCGTCACCAAAACTTTTTTGCCGCGGTAGAAATCTTCAAGCATGCTCACTCCCAAATCTTCCAGGGAGCCTTGCCGCTGCTCCATAAGGCATTAAGCTCGGTTTTGTCCCTTAAAGTATCCATGGGCTTCCAAAAGCCATGGTGCTTGTAGGCATTAAGCTGCCCGCGCTCGACCAAAGCCCTCATCGGCTCTTGCTCGAGCATGATGTCATCTCCCTTGGGGATCAGATCCAAGAAGGCATAATCTAAGATAAAGAAGCCTCCGTTGACCCAGTTGCCATCGCCTGCGGGTTTCTCTTCAAAATTGGTTATGGAGCTTGACTCATCGATATTCAAGGCCCCAAAACGTCCTGAGGGTTGGACTGCGGTCAGGGTGGCAATCTGTCCTTTTTCCCGGTGGAACTTGATGACCTCTCTCAGGTCTACATTACTGACCCCGTCACCGTACGTCACCGAAAAATAAGGATCGGGATCCTGACAGCCTTTATTGCCCAAAATATAGTCTGCCGCCTTCTTTATGCGGCTTCCGGTGCCAGTTAAAAGACCGGTGTTTAAAATAGTGATCTTCCAGGGCTCCGCCCTGCTTTCATGGATCTGTACAGCGTTTCCTGACATGTCAATGGTGATGTCAGAATTGTTGACGTGGTAGTCCAAGAAGTATTCTTTGATAAACGATGCCTTATAACCGCACAGCAGGATAAAATCATTGAAGCCATAATGAGAGTAGATCTTCATGATGTGCCACAAGATGGG
>CAZYXT010000001.1:0-64926 GCA_964651505.1 uncultured Enterobacterales bacterium | reverse complement strand
CTGCTTTGCCATAGCCGCCACAGACGGCATGGGGGTGACAAATAAGGCTTTGCTTTTGGTGCTCATAGACTCTCCTGTCAGGCACATCAAACTCAATTGCAACGATGCTCATGCACTGAAGATCATCAGACATCAGGCAGGATCTCTTTAAAAGAGAGAACGCCTTAGCATCAAATGCATGCTTGATCCCCTATTTTTGCGACAAATGCTCCAAAAAGAAAATTTTTTTGAATTTTTTTAACTATCTGCGTCTTATCTTCCAAAAACCTGAGTGAAATCAATATGTTAGCCACACTCACATTCAAGACAGACTAAATAGTTATTCCCATCTAATTATAAGACGCAGGACAAATTTACCAAATTTTTGTCAGTAAGATCAGGCATTTAGTTCTCATATCACCAGATTTTACAAATTGCAAGTCCTTTTTTACAGGGCATTTTTGCCAACTCATTGTTTTTCAGGGAAATTATGTCATTTAATGATAATTATTATTCGCGCAAACTGTGAGCTGTGCAAAAACTTTTGCCACAATCGGGGTATAATAGGGGCTAAGGCAGACAGCAAACACTGTCAGAGATTAAGCAATCCTGCCTGCTAAGGTGAATATATCAAGGTGTTTTACAGGCGGGTCATGGGGCATATGCAACAACAAGTATTGCTCTTCTGCGACGGATGCAGTTTAGGCAATCCCGGGCGCGGCGGTTACGGGGTGATCTTAAAGTACAAAGAACATGTAAAAGAACTTAAGCAGGGCTTTTACAACACCACCAACAACCGCATGGAGTTAAGAGCAGTTATTGCAGGTCTTGAGGCCATCAAACGGCCCTGCGCGGTCACCGTAACCACGGACAGCCGTTATGTCAAAGACGGCATCCAAAAGTGGATCGAGGGCTGGAAGCGCAACGGCTGGCGGACCTCCGACAAGAAGCCTGTAAAAAACCAGGATTTGTGGCGCAGATTAGATGAGCTGACGCAAGTTCACAAGCTCTCCTGGAAATGGGTTAAAGGCCACAGCGGTCATCCTGAAAACGAACGCTGTGATGTTTTAGCCAAAAGCGCCGCAGGCGGCGCCGGCCTGATTGCCGACCAAGGCTATATCGGCTGACGTCAATGTTCAACTTGCGCCCATTCCGGGCAAGTAGGATTAGATGATTAAAAACACACTTTTGATTGTAAGCATGGTGATCGCCGGAGGACTGCTCTTCGCAAGTGCCTGCACTTCCCATAGAGCTCCTGCCAATTTGACCGCCGCTTCCAGCCAAAGCGAGCTTATAGATCAGATAACTCTTGCGTTGAATGCCGCCCCCATCACGGTGGAAACAAAAAAGAAGACTCCCGATGAGGAGGAAGAACCCGGCTCTTTGTGGAACAGCGAACTGTTCAATGCCGATCGTTTTAAGCTCGATTTGAAGCTGACCGACCGTGAAAAACGCGAGGCCAAAAAACTGGTGCGCTCTTTTGAGATCCACATGGAAGCCTCGTCTTTATTCATGTACCACCTGTTAAGCGAGTTAAAAGAGCGCAATCTGCCTTTGGAGCTGGCAGCGCTGCCGCTGGTTGAAAGCGGCTTTAACCCGCGGGCCAAGTCCCATGCCGGAGCCCACGGCCCCTGGCAGTTTATCCGTTCCACCGGCAAGTCATTGGGTCTGACCAGGACTGCCAACTACGATGAGTTTTATGACTTCATCGAGTCGACCGATGCTTCATTGCGCTACCTTGAGCACCTGTACAAAGAGTGCGGGCGCAACTGGGATCTGGCCGCAGCAGCCTACAATCAGGGCGAATTTGCCGTCAAGAGGGCCATTCGCGCAGCCAAATCTCGCGGCGTGGCCGACAAAGATCTGAACATGGATACCGTGCAGCTGAGCTCAGGGGCCAAAAGCTATGTCAGAAGGTTCCATGCCTATGCAGAGCTGTTGCGCAATCCTCAGGATTTCGGGGCCAAGCGTCCTGAAATTCAAAACCGCCCTGCTTTCAAGCGGGTGCAGATTGCAGGCAAGATCAGCTCCATGCAGCAGGCTGCCAAGCTGTCGGGCACCAATTTGAGCGTGTTAAAACACTTAAATGCAGGTTATCTGTCAGATTCGTTAAAAAGCGACAAGCAAAGAGGGCTTTTGGTGCCTACCGAAAATGCCAAGCGCCTCGAGATGGCCATCGGCATCGAGCAGTCGCCGCCTGAGCTTTCAAGGCTGAGCGCTCAGAATTAACTTGAAACATGAACCGTAATACGCAATCAAGAGCAGGCCTGTCCTGCTCTTTTAATTTGCGCCGAGCCTCGCTTAAGATCCGAATGCGCCGCTGTCAACCCCGCAGTCTTTGAGCAATAAGAGCAGATCTTGCTCATCTAGGATCTTGATGCCAAGCTCCTGAGCCTTGGCAAGCTTGGAGCCTGCCGCCTCTCCTGCAATCACGGCCGTCGTTTTCTTTGAGACCGAGCCTGCCACCTTGGCCCCGAGGCTTTGCAGCACTTGTTTGACCTGTGCTCTGTCGGCTATGCTCAAGGTGCCCGTCAGGACATAGGTGGAGCCTGCCAATGGCTCGCCTGCGATTGCTCCTTGGGATTGAGGCAGCGGCTCTATATGAAGCACGCCTTGCCCTTCATTGCCCAAAAGGGCGTTGATGACCGTTTGATTGTGCTCTTCGCGCAGGAATTCGTAAATCAAAGAGGCCGAGATCTGACCGATATCGGGCAACCTTAACAGATCATCGACACTTGCGCCCATCAGATCGCCAAAACTTTGATAATGTTTGGCCAAGGTCAAGGCGGTGGCCTGCCCCACTGACGGAATGCCCAAAGCGTAGATAAAGCGATTTAAGGGGGCGGTGCGGGACTTCTCAAGCGAGGCCTTGATCTTCTTGGCCATAAGCTTGCCCACAAGCTTGGGAGCCCCGGTCTTGGTGACATCAAGCTGCACCCTTGCAATGGTCTCTTCGTCCAAGGAGTACAGATCGGCAGGAGTTTTGAGCAGTCCTTGGTCGACCATGGCGCCGATGAGGGCGCAGGCCAAATGCTCAACGTCCATCGCCTCGCGCGATACAAAGTGCTCCAAGGCGCGCTTAAGCTGCGCAGGGCACACCAAGCCGCCCGTGCAAAAGTTTACCGCCTCCCCGTCAATGCGCTCTATCTTGCTGCCGCAGACGGGGCAAACTTCAGGGAAGATCACCTCCTGCTCGCTGCCGTCGCGTTTTTCTTCGAGAACCGCGGTGATCTGGGGAATGACGTCGCCTGCGCGGCGCACGATGACATGATCGCCAATCTTAAGGCCCAGGCGCTTGATCTCATCTTCATTGTGCAGCGTGCAATTTGAGATGGTGGCCCCTCCCACATAGACAGGCTTAAGCCTGGCCACGGGGGTCACAGCCCCCGTGCGCCCGACCTGAAAGTCCACGGCATCAACCTTGGTGATCTCCTCTTGAGGGGGGAATTTATAGGCAACCGCCCAGCGCGGGATGCGAGCCGTAAAGCCCAGCTTTTCTTGATAGGAGATCTTGTCAACCTTCAAGACCACGCCGTCGATGTCGTAGTTTAAGTCATCGCGGATCAGGCCTATCTTGTCGTAATACTCTTTAAGCCCTTTAAGTCCCTTGACCACCGTCGCGTGCTCGTTGACGGGCAGGCCCCAGGAGCGCAGCAAATTCAATCTGCCTGCCTGCGAGTCGGGCAATGCTGCCCCGCGGCACTCTCCCACATAATAGGCATTAAAGGTCAAAGGGCGCCTCGCTGCAACTTTGGGGTCTAATTGGCGCAAGGTGCCTGCCGCGGCATTGCGCGGATTGGCAAAAACCTTGCCGCCTTTGATCTTGCGGGCCTGCGCGTTCCAGTTTTCAAAGCCGTCGCGGGGCATGAACACCTCCCCGCGCACATCAAGGTAGCTTGGAATGTCATCTCCTGTCAGTCTCAGGGGCACGGCTTTGATGGTGCGCACATTATTGGTGACATCTTCGCCTATGCGCCCGTCGCCGCGGGTTGCCGCCCTCGTCAAAACCCCGTCTTCGTAAATGATGGAGACTGCCAGCCCGTCAAGCTTGACCTCGGCGCAGTATTCAAGATCGGCAATGCCCAAATCCTCCTGCACCCTGCGTTCAAAATCCTCAAGCTCCTTTAAGGTGAAGATATCTCCCAACGAAAGCAGCGGCACCCTGTGCTCGGCCTGCCCGAAGGTCTTTAAAGCCTCCCCGCCCACTCTTAGGGTCGGCGAGTCGGGGGCAATGTCGCGGGGGTTTGTCTTCTCATGCTCCAAGATGGCATGGATGAGCCTGTCATACTCGCTGTCGGGCACTAAAGGTTCATCGTCAACGTAATAAGCGCGGGCATAACGGTTGGCTTGGGCCACGGCAGCCAAGTATTCGGTGTGATCCATGCTGTACCTCGTCTTTACAGGCATACAAAAGATTTGGAAAGGTTTGACGATTGCAAATTTAAGGCCCCGCAAAGCAGGGGTTTGATTAAGACTTGGCAGCGTCGTAGAGTTGCATCAGATCTTCAATCTCCTTTAATTTTTGATCATCAAGCACATTGTTGTGAACATCTTGCAGCCTGCCCCCGAGTTTTTGGGCAAAAACCTTGGCGGCCATGGTCAGGGCCCTGGCATAGGTAAGACCCTTGCCCTTAGGCGGCAGATTCATGTACAGGGCCAAAGCCCCGGTGGAGAAGTCTTTTAAATCCTTGGGAAAATAGAAGGGCGATACCAAAGAGCAGATGCGGAAGACCTCGTCGGTGCGCTGCTGCAAATTTTCGTACACGTAAAAGATGTCAAGCTCGCCTCGCATGATCCCGTACTGCTCGAAAAGCTCCTCAAGCTCCTCTCCCAAGAAAGGCTTGTCTTGCGGGGCAATCACGTTGATCTCGATGGAAGACGGGAAAGTCGTCTGCCTGACCCCCTCTTCGATGGAAGTTTGGGACTTGGGCTTATCCGCAGCGGTTTTGGAGACGGTGCCGACGATGCGGACCTTGGCAACATCTTCTTTGTCCCGAAGTTCGCGATCATGCTTGTCCGAGCTGTCCAACTTTCGATTGGCAGGCTTGCCTGAAAACCACAGTCCGTGAATGACAAAAGCAAGCACTGCCGCAGCGCCGACAATGACGGCAAATGCACTCGGATCGCTAAGCGACATACCCAATGCCCTCTTTTTGTGGATGAAAATTCTTGATTAAATCTCGAAGGGAGTACCCTTCGGATCTTGGAAATTTTAAAGGGGCATTTATCTGATGTCAAACCCGAAGCGATCAGGCCCCGGGAGTACAAAATGCTATTTTTTAAGACCTTTTTGTGCCTCAAGCACGGCATTCATTTTGTCGCGCACATCGGAGGGGATGTTATCCCACGCTTCCTTGATGGGGGTGATAAGCTCGATCACCTCATCAATGGCAGCCGTGTCAAGGCTCACCGAAGCATCGTTAAGCCTTTGTTTCATGTATTCGTACATTTGACTGAGCCTTTGGCCCAGCTCCGGATCAACGCTTTGGTCAATGGACATTTGCAGACCGTTGATGATGCCGACAGCCTTGGAAAGCATTTCAGACTTGGCTGCCAGATCTTGGATCTCGATGGCACCTTTGGCTTGCGCCAAGCGCTCAAGCAATCCCTCGAACATCATCTGCAACACGCGGTGGGGGGTGGCCACCGACAGCTCGGCCTCAAGTTTGGTTTTGCGATAGCCTTTCATGTAGCGTCCGTACATATGCAGTTCTCTCCTTTACAAGACATGGCGCCAATTCCGTAAGCATACCAGAATTGACGCCGCAAAAGGACATCTGCTTTAGGCATTGTGATCAAAGAGCACGCCTTTTAACTCGGGCGGATTTTCGCTCTTGGTCAAAACTGCGTTGGCCTCGGGCCCTACCAAGGTGCCGTCGCGAAACTTCTGCATGCTTTTGGCAATGCGCACAAATTCCTCTGACGGGATCTGTCTTATCACATCTTCGGTGCTCTTGTCGGTCACCGAGATCAAGGTGCGATCGAGATCTTTTTCAATCTCAAAGGACAAAGCCAATTCCTTTTGCTTGAGATCTTCGACCAATTGTTCGGCCTGCTCGCGCCTGGCCTCATTGACCTCTTCGTCCTCTGTCTGTTGTGCCGCCGCCCGCAGCGCCTGCTCTTGAATGGCAGCATTGCCGCCTCTGTTTTGATCGTAGGCTTTGGTCTTGGTGCTGCTTGAGCCGGCAGCCGTCGCCTGTCCGGTTTCAAGCTGCGAGTCCGAACGAGATACGGTCTTTACTTCCTGTTGCTCCTGCTGTGAAGAGGCAGGGGTGTTATTAAGCTTGGGAGTATTCTCTCCTGATACTGCGTGCAAGTTAATGCTCATCTGAACCTCCTGACATGAGGCAAACTTCAAATAGTCAAGTAATAAAATTCTCTCCTGTGAAGACGCACGGTCTTACTAATAAAATTATCGGATTCGTCAAATCTCAACTTAAGCACGCCCTCCAAAATTTTAACAGGCTAACTCTTTGATTTTCAGCGTTTTTTTAATGCAACCCGGGGTTTATGCGCAAGTTTGCGCATAAACGCTTGCGAAAAATCGGTCTTGATTTGAGCCAAAGACAAAGGATGACCGCAAAAAGGTCAAAAACAAAATGGAGAGGAAAAGGAGGCAGGGGACAAAAAAAATAAGGACGCGGCAAAAAACACCCCATCCTTGCCTCATAGCGCGGCAACAAGTTGCCGCCGCGCTCGGCTAATTAGACTACAATGAAATCTCTTCGACCTCGCTCAAGGTTACGTCGCCGTAGCCTACGAGGTTCAAGATCGTATCCGAGTAGCTCGACCCCAAGGTTACCGAGCCTACCGTGGCATAGACATAAACCGGGAGGCTTACGGCTGTGCCGTTTCTCATGCCGGTGGCCTCGATGGTGTACATGCCTGAGGAGTAGTATTCGGCCTCCGAATCTTCAGTCGCTTCGGTCTTGATGCCATCCCAGACAAACTGCATCTCATCGACGCCGCTTGATGCCGTGTATTCGGCCACAATCGATCCGCTGGAGTCTTTGATCACGATGGTGATGTCGGTGGCGCCGGTGCTGCCGGCATCTATCTTGGCATAAACGGAATTGACGCCGTCAAAGAAGGCTTCATCGGTGTTTACCAAGACGGAGCGGCCTACCAAGGACGAAGCAGACAAGGCCGCTGACGAGTTAACTGCGGTGACGATGCTTGACATATTGTCGGAGATGGAAGTCAAACTTTCCATCATGGACAATTGAGACAGCTGCGTAACCATTTGAGAGTTATCCACAGGCTCGGTGGGATCTTGGTTCTCAAGCTGGGTGGTCAGCATCAGCAAAAAGTCTTCTTGATCTAAAATGGTGCTGCTGGAGGATGTGGACTCCGCATTCTGCGCGTTAATATAGGCTTGCGTCTTGCCTATGGTGCTGTAGTCGACCGACGATGTTGACATAATTTGCTCCTTTAAGGGCTTTGCCGCTTAAACTTGGTAAGCTTATTATTCAATTTTCGTGCCACTTTAAAAAAGTGCCAGATGCGGCGCCTGCGCAAGATTTTTGGCAAATTTTAAGAAGGCTTGGCTGCAAAAAGACGATCTTTTTGCCGCCGCCAAGCTTGCTTCTTTCCGCCCTGCCGCAGCTTGCTGTCTTCTTTTTGACATGACTTTGTTTAAAGCCTCCTTGACTGATAAATTACGCAGGGACTGCCCAACCTTTGCAAGCTGTGCTAACTTAATGAACATCTTTGCATCATTATAAAAAGGGATAATCATGATTACTCAAGATCATTTGAAAGAAGTTGACATCAACAAGGTCTTTCGCATCGTCAACCTGGGCGCCACCTGCATGGTCACGGCCGAGCATGACGGAATCGAAGGGGCCATGCCCGCCACCTGGGTCTGCCCTTTGGATTTGAGCCCCACCAAGGTCACGGCAACCATTGCCAAAGATCACTTCACCCGTCCTTTGATCGAAAAATCAGGCTATTTTGCCGTGGGCGTGCCCACCGTGGCTGTTGCCAAGGAAGTTTTGTACCTGGGCACGGTCAGCAAGAACGACGAAAAGGACAAGCTTGCAAAATCAGGCGCAACATTCTTCTACAAGGACGGCTTTAAGATCCCTCTGATGGACGGCTGCATCGGCTATCTTATCTGCAAGGTGATCCCCGAGCCCCGCAATCAGGAGGCTTACGATCTGTTCATCGGAGAGTGCATCAAGGCCTATGCCGACGAGCGCGTTTACTCTAACAATCACATCAACTTTAAGGGAGCTCCCAAGAATTTGCGCACCTTGCACTATTGCGCAGGCTCTCACTTCTTTGGCTTGGGCGATGAAATCGAAGGCGAGGGTTTGGGCATAGACGAGGAATAAATACTGACGTTGCAAATGAGGGCAGTCTTGCAGTCTGCCCTGCGTTTGGTGACTAAATATCTTAACTGCTCTGACCTATTCTCAAGGTCTGCAACAGCATGTCTTTGGCAGAGTCGGCCAGCTGCACTGCCGTCTGGTAGGAACGGCTGGCAGAGATCATGTCGGCCATTTCTTCCACCGGATTGACATTGGGTCGGTAGATATAACCGTTCTCATCGGCCAAAGGATGGTCGGGGCTATATTCCACCACTACCGGAGCATCGGATTCCACCACGCCCATCAGGCCCACGCCTATGCCATAGGGTTCGCCCGTCTTGGGATCGCAACGCTCGCCGGTATTCTTCTGATATTCCAACGCCTCATCCCAGGCGGCGGTAAACAAAGGCCTTCTGGCCTTGTAAGTCTGATCTACCGACGAAGAGACGGATTCGGCATTGGCCAAATTGGAGGCGGTGGCATTCAAACGCACCGATTGGGCGTTCATGGCCGTGCCTGCTATATCCAAAATACGAAAGACGCTCATTTTTTATCCCTCTTAGCTGTTGCCCGACTGCAAGGCGTTCATCAGCTTGGAGATGCGCCCGTTTAGAAATAGCAGCGAAGCTTGGTATTCGATGTTATTGGACAAATAGTTCATGCGCTCGGTGGAAACTTCAACGGTATTGCCGTTGCCCGTGTCGGTCTGATAAGGCAGACGGTACTTGAGCACCAACTCGGGATCGCGTTTGAGATCGCTTATGTCCATGTGTTTTTCGTTGGTCTTAGCCATGGGCGGATCATTGTTGACCACCGCAAGGTTCGCCTGCTCGACTAAGGCCTGGTTAAAATCCAACCCGCGAGCCTTAAAACCCGGGGTGTCTGCATTGGCCAAATTGCCTGCAATCACTTCGGCCCGATCCGTGCGCACCCTGATGGTGTGCTGATGAATGCCGAATACTTGGTCAAAACTTACAGCCATGACTTTCATCCTTTTAAAACTTGCGCTTTGAAATAAGCCTGACTGTATTGAGCATTTTTCGTGCCAAAGGATAAAATAGAGGCTAACTTATTGATTTTACTGAGGATTTTTGGAGGGTTGAGGGCCGTTTTCACGGCTTTTTGACATATGCAGGGCCCAAAAACCGCAAAAGCGTCTGTTTTCAGACGCTTTTGCATGTGCCGTTGATTATTTGTTATCAGCCCCTTAAGCGGTAGGCAAGACCCGGGTTGCAGCGGACCATGTCGTAGCGGTCGGTAAGGCCCGACATGGACTCGGAGGAGCCTAGGATCAAATAGCCGCCCGGGTTGAGGCTTTGGGCAAACTTCTCCAAAATCTGCGACTTTACTTCGTTGTTGAAGTAAATGAGCACGTTGCGGCAGAAGATGACATCAAAGTGGCCCAAGAGCGCATACGAGCCCAAAAGATTCATCTGCTTGAAGGACACCATGGCTTTGATCTTGTCGTCAATGCGCATCAAATTGGGATCTTCGGTGGGCCTGAAGAATTTGGCCTTGCGCTCGGCGCTCAAACCGCGGGCCAAGGCATGGTTGTCATACAGACCTGCCTTGCAGCGCTCGAGCATTTCAGGGGAAATGTCGGTGCCTACGATCTGCGTGGTGGCAGGATCGACCTTGACCATCTGCGAGGCTTGTTCTTGCACGACCATGGCAATCGAGTATGGCTCCTGCCCCGATGAACAGGCTGCCGACCAGATGCGCACCGGCGTCTTGCCGCGGCGGGCGATGTCAGGGAGGATCAGGTTCTTTAAGGCCAGATACGGATAAGTATCTCTGAACCATAAGGTTTCGTTGGTGGTCATCGCATCGATGACCGAATCTGAAATTTCCTTAAAGCGCACAGGATCCATGGCCTTGTTGATGAGCTCGTCCACCGTGGGCACGCCAAAGCGCAACAGCAAAGACGACAGGCGGCTGTTGACCAGATACTGCTTGCTGTCTCCCAAGACGATGCCGCATTTTTCTTCGATATAGGCTGCAAACCTGCGATATTGCATGTCCGAGACGGTGCGCGATTGCACGGTCAGCTGATCCAAGGGCGCAGACGTGACGTTCGGATTGCGGGCTGCCACCCCCAAAAAACCGGCCTTTTGAGCCTGCATGGCCAAGGCGTCTGCTCCCGGATACTGAGAAGGAGTGAAAGTCGCTCGGTCGACGGCGTTTGGATCTTTGCGCAAAACCGATGCAGTGGCCGAAGGCGCACTGTTGTTGGTGCGCGTCAAGCCTAACGGCTTAGTCAAATGACTAAGCCTCTTGTGAGGATTAGGTGGTGTAGCCATAATGATTTTTCTTTTCCAAATTGAATGTCAGCGCTTTACTTAGTATCTTTGCATATACGTTCGCGCATTAATCTGATCGGGCTTGCTTACCATCATAAACCGCAATCACAGTCTAGTCTGTTGCACGGCTCACAAATACCGCAGACCGCTCGATCCCCCTTTTGCACTTATCAGCTGAACGTTATCTTCTTCATGATGCACTCAGAGCCTGAAATTCCCTGCTCCAGCGTCTTGATGCCCTTGTCCACGGCCGAGGCCAGCTCGTCAGGATTGAACTTGGGAATAAAGTCGTTGGCGCCTGCTTTGGACACCATGCTCTGATTGAACACGCCTGACAGCGAAGTGTGCAAGATCACATACAAATCTTTTAACGCAGGATCTTGGCGGATGGAGGCGCACAGGGTGTAGCCGTCCATCTCGGGCATTTCCACATCGGAAATCACCAAACCGATGCTGTCGCGGATCGGGCCCTTGGCGGCAAACTCGCGCAAGATCCCGTAGGCTTGCTTGCCGTCGGAGGCCTTGATGACATCAACCCCGATCTCATTCATGGCCCTGGCCACCTGATTGATGGCCACTTTCGAGTCGTCGGCCACCAAAACCTTGAGGCCGCGGAGGTGTTCGCCCGACGTGCGCGCCCTGTCGATGACCTCCTCGCTGACGGACACGGTCGAAGGCGAGATTTCGTCGAGGATCTTCTCGACATCGAGGATCTCCACCAGTTCGTTGTCTATTTCGGTGACGGCAGTCATGTAGTTGCTGTGGCCTGCCCCCTTAGGCGGCGGCATGATCTTGGCCCAGTTCATGTTCAAAATGCGCTCGACGTGCGAAACCAAAAAAGCGTGGGTAGAGCGGTTGTACTCGGCAATGATGATGAAATGCTTGTCAAACTCGTCAGAAGGACAAGGGCGCCCGCCCACCGCGTAAGCCAGATCTATCACCGACAAAGTCTTGCCGCGGATATGGGCAATGCCTATCACGTACTTGTGAAGACGCGGCATGACCGTCAGCCTCGGGCATGGCAGGACTTCGCGCACCTTGAACACATTGATGCCGTAGCGCTGATTGAGTCCTGATAATCTGAAGAGCAGAAGCTCCATGCGGTTTTGACCCACCAGCTCGGTGAGCTGGTTTACCGAATCCATTACTGAAGCCATGGCACTCCCTTAATATTTATAAAAATTCTCGATCCGTGGAGGAGATTTTCCCATTTTACCGGCCGGTGCGCTACAATATTTTTCAAGCGCACAAAAACTGCGATCCGTATCGGGTTTGGCCACAGGAGAGAAACATGCACCTTCACCTTCCCCTCATAACGGCATTTTGTTTACTGTTCTTAAGCGCCCCCTCGCAGATTCTTGCCAGCCAGGAAGAGGCAGATTTTCTCGAAAAGGTAGCCTATAACTACATTAACGCCCATTTTCGCTCCCTCGGGGAAAATGAAAAGGTTGTGATCAGAATCGACAAAATAGATCCCATGCGCGATTTCGAGGGCAAATGCGAGGGCTATTTGAGCGCCGAACTGACTTCAGAGGGGGTGCGCTCCAACTCGACCGTAAAATTGGTCTGCGCCAGACCCCAAAATCCCTACACTCTGTATGTGAGAGCCCAGGTCGACATCTTAAAGCGCAGGATCACGGCCGCATCGGATCTGCCCCGCGGAACCATCTTGGGCCCCGGGGATCTCAAAGAAGAGTATATCCAAGACTCCTCGCGCACCAAGGGGATCGTGGAGAACACTCAGATCCTCATAGGCTCCAAGTTAAAACGCGATCTTAAGGCGGGGGACTTTTTTAACCCCACCAACATCTGCGTGGTGTGCAAGGGCGATGTGGTGTCACTAGAGGCCGAAAGGGGAGGATTGTCGCTTAAGACCACCGGCGAGGCCATGGAAGACGGCTTTGTCAACGACACCATCAGGGTGCGCAACAAGAAGACCAAAAAAGTGGTGCTGGGCACGGTGCAGGGACCGCAGCTGGTCAAGGTGGCAATTTAGCGCAGCCTTTGCTGCGCCTTTTGGTTAAGTTTGAGGCAGGGCGCTTTTCTTTGAGCGGATGGCCCGCACGGTCTTGTCCAATACGCCGTTGACAAATTTGTGGCTGTCCTGCTCGGCAAATTCCTTGGCAAGCATGATGGCCTCATTGATCACCACCCGAAAAGGAATTTCCTGACGGTACATCAGCTCAAAAGTGGCCAGACGCAAAATGGCCTTGTCCACCTGATCGAGATCTTTTAAAGGCCGGCTCAGGCAGGGCTCGAAAGTCCCGTCGATGGCCTGTGCGTTGGCAATCACCCCGAAAATGAGATCATGCAT
The DNA here is from genome assembly GCA_964651505.1 of uncultured Enterobacterales bacterium. Classification (GTDB taxonomy): domain Bacteria; phylum Pseudomonadota; class Gammaproteobacteria; order Enterobacterales; family Succinivibrionaceae; genus Avisuccinivibrio_A. The sequence goes on along the minus strand of CAZYXT010000001.1, from coordinate 52,021 downwards.
GTACTCAAGATCAGAGCCCTGCACGGGCTGATCTTCCAAAAACTGCTTTTCGATCTCCATGGGGCTGTGGCCCGTCAGCTGCCACTGATACAGAGCCTGCAGGGCAAAATGGCGCGCCTTGTGGCGCATGCTTGGATTTACGGCACCTTCTGACATCTTTTAGTCCATGGCCTTTAAGACATTGATCATCTCTAAGGCCGACATGGCAGCCTCGGTCCCCTTGTTGCCTGCTTTGGAGCCTGCCCTTTCGACGGCCTGTTCCAAAGTATCGGTGGTCAAAATGCCGTTGGCCACGGGAATGCCGCTCTCAAGAGTGATCAAGGCCAGCCCCTTGGCGCTCTCGTTGGCCACAATCTCAAAGTGGTAGGTGGAGCCGCGCTGCACCAGGCCCAAAGCGATGATGGCATCAAACTTGCCGCAGGATGCGGCCTTTTTGACGGTCAAAGGGATCTCAAGGGCTCCTGGCACCCTGATGACGGTGACGTTTTCGTCTTTGACCTGACCGTCTCTTTTTAAGGTATCTAAGGCGCCCTCGAGCAGACGCTCGGTGATAAAGCTGTTAAAACGGGATACGACCAGAGCGATCCTGGCATCGGGACAAGGGCGCTGCCCCTCAATAACCTTATATGACATACAATCTCCAAGGGGAGCTTACTCTCCCGTACAACCTTCAAATAAAGTTGCGTTATTTTAATCAAAACTGCTTCAAAAAGCCATTTTGAGACAGGGCCTCAAGGCTCAGTCCGCCTTGATTGCCATGAGATGGCGGGCGCTGTGCGCAGGCATGCTTTAAAAGCTGCTCCAAGTAGCGGGCAAGCACGTCGGCCTCGATGTTCACCAAGGTCCCCGGGCGCCAGGATGAAAAGTTCAAAATGCTTGCCGTGTGAGGGATCAGGGTAAGACGGAAAGTATTGTCATCCAAAAGCTCGTTGACGGTGAGGGAGGCTCCGTCCACGGCTATGGAGCCTTTGGGGGCGATGTATTTTAAAAGCTCAAAAGGAGGCTTGATATAGACATCGTAAGCCTCGGAGCTTTTGACAATCCTGACAATCTCCCCTATCCCGTCGACGTGGCCCTGCACGATGTGCCCGCCCAAATGGGTAGAGGGAGTGCAGGCCAGTTCCAAATTAAGCTTTTGCCCCTGCCTGTAATGCTTAAAACAGGTAAGCGACATGGTCTCGGGGGAGGCGTCGGCTGCAAAGGCATCATCATAGAGGGCCGCGGCGGTCAGACACACCCCGTTGCAGGCTATGGAATCGCCTGTCTGCACCCGCTCTTTTAACTTAAAGCCTGCACTCACGCCGATTTTGACCACAGCACCCCGGCCTTTGGGCTCTATCTTTGCTAAGAGGCCTTGGGCTTCAATAATTCCCGTAAACATAGATCTCCTTGAGCTCTTGAGTATTTGAGCATGACGTCATCCCCAAGCTTTTTGACTTTTTTAAGCTTGTAGGCGGGGGCATCTTGCAGATGCGCAACTTCCATGGGTTGCAATGCCTCCTGCGCGCCCTTTCCCAAAGTTTTGGCGCCGATGAAGACGTAAAGTTCGTCAGCCAGATCTTGGTCCAAAAAGGCCGAGGTCAGATGAGAGCCTGCCTCCACCAAAACCGACCGCAGCTGCATGTCCCCCAACGCTTGCAGCAGGGCTTTAAGATCGATTTTGCCGTCGGCCCCCGCAGGCAGCAGCAACACTCCCACATGCTCGTTAAGCTTAAGCCTGCTGCCAAAGGAGGCGGCCAAAGGAGCCCCAAAGCTTGTGTTCTTTAAAAGATAATCGTGCAGTTTTTGGGCATCCGAGAGCACGAGCAGCGTGCTTCCGGATTTGAAGACTTGGTAATCGCAAAGATTGTCAAGAAGCGATCCGTCAGTATTTAAAATCACCTTCAAAGGCTGCAAATCGGGGCGGATGTAGTAGCGGCGTTTGGCGCTTTTGGGCAGCTCTTTTACGCGCAAAGTCAAGGCAGGATCATCAAAGCGCACGGTGGAGGAGCCTGTAATGATCGCATCACACTTGGCGCGCAGCAATTGACCAAGGGAGCGGGCTTTGGTGCCGGTGATCCACTTGCTCTGCCCGTCTTTTAAGGCGCACTTGTTGTCAAGGCTCATGGCGCACTTGACCATCACGTAGGGTCCGAAGCCCTGCACGGCCTTCAAAAAGGGCCTGTTGAGCTTGACGGCTTCATTTTGCATGAGCCCCGCATCGGTTTTGATCTTGGCCTCTTTTAAGATGGCGATGCCGCGCCCTGCCACCTTGGGATTGGGATCGGTCATGGCCATCACCACCCGCCCCACCCCGGCTTTGACCAGAGCCTTGGCACAAGGAGGAGTGCGCCCGTAGTGCGAGCACGGCTCCAAGGTCACGTAGACCGTGGCCCCCCTGACCGCGCCGCCTGCGCTTTTTAAGGCGACGATTTCGGCATGATCCGTGCCTGCCTGATGATGAAAACCGCAGCCTATCACCGCATCGTCTTTGACGATGACGCAGCCCACCGCAGGATTGGGGGAAGTGCTCAGAGTGCCTTTTTTGGCAAGCTCCAAAGCCATTGCCATGTACCTTTTATCCTGCACGGAAAACTTGTTCATCAACCAATCCTTTTAAAACTTCCTGGGCGTCAGGGGCTTTAACAGATAGTGCCCGGGCGGCTTGGCCGAAGCCTTTAAGATGGCAAAGCCTGCGTTTTGCGCCGAGCGCAGGGCCTTGATGTCGTCATAAGGGGCCACGGTGGACAAGCCTTTGAGTCTGCCGTGCTCGTAACTTTGGGAGGCACGCTTGCGCAGCATGGCGCCTACGCCCCGGCCTTGGAAAACAGGATCTACCCCCACAAAAGGCTCGTGCAAGATCAGATCATCAGCCTCCCCCGGGTTAAAGATGAAGGCATCGTAGCCTGCGATGACATCGCCTTTTAAGGCCACGGTCACAAGCTGCCCGATCCTTATCTTATACACCCAGGCCATCCAGTCAGGCAGAGGAGAGCCAAATACCCTCAGGTGCAAAGCCTCGATCTCCTTTAATTGAGCAGGGGCTGCCGCAGCGATGACGTAATCTCCCTCTTCAACCATGAAAGCAGGATCGCGCAAATCAACCGCCATCTTGCGGTTTAATTTGAACAATGACATGTCGCGCTTTAAATGCTGCAAAGCGTGACTCATATTTGCTCCAAACACAGTTTGCCTCCTTATGCATCTAAAGCGGGGTAAACAGCTTGCGCAGCGATTTGATGGGGGGCCTGCCGCGCGACTCCAAAAAGTCCAGCACGCGGGCAGGAGAGGTATTTATGACCTTGTCATAACCCAGGCCTGCCTCTTCTATGACGCAAACAGCCTCATCAAACCTGCCCATAAACCAGCAGACATGAGCATCCGAGCCCAGGGACACAATGTTGCCTATCTTCTTGGCAAGCTTTGCCACCTGCACGCAATTTTCGTGGGAGCCGTAACGGGTGTTGATGGAAGATGAGGCATTGATCTCAATTGCCACGTTATGCTCTTTGGCGCACTCGAGCACGGCCTCAAAATCGATGGGGTACTTGGGCTGCCCCGGGTGGGTGATGATATCGACCCTGCCTGACTTGATGACGCTTAACATCAGCTCGGTATGGGTGACAAGATCGGTTGGGGTGTAATTGGGGTGAAAACCGCACAGCACGATATCCAGGCGCGAGGTGTAGTACTCTTCCAAATCAATATCGCCTGAGGCGGTGATGTTGGCTTCCACGCCTTTTAAGATGGCAATGCCGTCTGCCACATGGGGGATCACCCTCAAATTGCCAAAATGCCACTTGTGAGGCGCATCAGGCAGCGACGGCCCGTGGTCGGTGGTGGCAAACATCTGAATCCCCGTCTCCTGAGCCTGTCTGACATAGTCGGCAATGGTCGAATAGGCATGATCCGAGGCCACGGTGTGGGTATGCAGATCAACTAAAAAACGCATGTTTGCTCCTAATGATTATGCAATTTCAGCCTGCTTTAAGTCAGCTTTATCTTTTATCTTATAACGGCGCCCCCTCCCCCTACTCGAGCACGCACTCCCAATTATCCTGATGTTTATAGGCCTCAAAGCACATGGCAATCTGCCCGGGGGTATTGGTATCAAGCCGCAAATTTTGCGGAAGCTCATCTAAGGCAAACCAGCCTCGCTCCAAGGTTTCTGAGTTTTCCAAAAAAGGCTGAGGGTCTTTTTGCATTTGGCACAGGCAAAAGGTCTTTAAGGCCCCGTACATCAGGCGCGGCCTGTTGTGGGCATTGCGGTCGACGATGGCAATGAGCTTTGTGACATGCACGCTCAGACCTGCCTCCTCGCGAACCTCTTTGACGGTGTTTTTGATGATGGTGCTGTTCTCCTCGCACCAGCCGCCCGGCATGTTCCACAGCCCGCTTTGGCGCTCTTTGACCATCAGGATCTTGCCCTCTTCGTTAAAGACGGCCGCGCGGGTGTCAATCTTGGGGGTGATGTAGCCTCTGTCAAAGCAAAAACACCCTTTGACCTCTTCTTTTTGCGCCAAGGTTTTCAAACACATGATCTCGCAGGCAATGTCGCGCAGGCGCTCGAATCTTTCTTTGTCAAAGACATTTTTGCTGTAGGCAAGGCCGATCTGTCCTATGGCCTGCAATTCGCGGGCCCACTTGAACCATTGTTCATCCTCCCCCTGCAAGGCGCCTCCTGCTATCATGATGAGATCATAGGGGGTGAGAGCATAATGCTCGCAGCGCACGTGATCGGCAAATTTCGCGCCCCACAAGGCCAGGGCAAAATCAACACCGCTTGAGCGGGCGCACTGCCAATCCGTCAGGGCGTCGCCTACAAACAAGATCTCGGCGGCCTTCGCCCCTGAAAGCTGCATGTATTTTAAAATCGAATCGGGAGCAGGCTTGGGCCTTGCCACATCCGAGGCGCAGACGACAAAGTCAAAATACGGCTCAAGCTCAGGCGGGCAGGGATCGCCCAAGGTGCCTGCCATGGCATCGGAGCGGGCGCGGGATGTGATGATGCCAAGTTTCACGCCGTTTTGCCTGAAAAACTCCAAAACGGACAAAATATGGGGAAAAAGCCTGACCGCAGAGACATATTTTACGATCTCTTTTATCCAAAGCTGCATCATGCGCGGGCAGTCATCCTCGGGAACCCCGAAGGCTTGCAGGCATTTGAGGCCCGGCACTCCGAACAGCGGGGCAAAATCTTGATCTTCGCATTTGATCTGAGGGTATTGGCGCCCCATCACCGCCTGAAACGACAGGAAATTGGCCTCATAGGAGTCATACACCGTGCCGTCAAGGTCAAACAGCACGTGAGTGTAGCGCTTTTTCATAATCATTATCCTCAAAGCAAGGCTGCGCCTGTAACTTGTACCTGCCGCTCATCGGCTTTGAACATTATATCAAGGCCGAACAACGAGGCATGATAGATCTTCTGATCGTCCTTTAAGGCCTTGTAGGCAGGACGCGGATCTTGAGAGAGGATCTGAATCAATGCCTCCAAGTTTGAGGGGATGAGATTTGAGAGCAGCTCGTAAACCCCGGGCGCAAAAACCACCTCTTTTACGGGCGGAGGGGCCTTGGCATAGCCGCAGCGGGCATCGGGGATGGAATCGACAAAAGGAATGTAAGGCTTGATGTCCGCAATCGGGGTGCCGTCTGCCAAGTCGGCCCCGCTTACCGTCAATTGCACCTTGTGATTGATATGCTCGATTTTCTCGAGTTTTACTGTCGACAGCCCAAGATGCGAGGGGCGAAAAGGCGAGCGCGTGGCAAAGATCCCCACCCTCTCATTGCCGCCCAAACGCGGCGGGCGCACCATGGGGCGAAACTTGTCTTCTAAAGCCTTATCAAAGATGAAAATGACATGCAGGTGACTAAAACCCTCAAGCCCGATGAAGGCTTGAGGATCGCCATAAGGCGGGTAAAAAGAGATGGTGCTTAAAACCTTGGGGGCAAGCATGGCCTGCCTTGGCACTGCAAACTTTGAGGCATAAGGGGAGTGCATGATGCCTATGATTGGCACCTCAAAGCTTTTATTGCTCATCAGCCTTCAGTGAAATTGCTTCGGCATAGCAGGTGACCGACTCGTGGCAGGCGAGAGTCTCCTCGGTTCTGATGCACTTTTTGAAGACGATGCCGTTGGCGCCCAGATCGACCGCCTTAAGGCGGGCATCGTTGCGCGCATCGGTCTCATTGGCAATAAAGTCCTCAGGATTGATTTGGCAGGACAGCCCTATCACCTGTCCCAAGGATTGATAGGAGGCATTTTCCAAATCTTCATCGCTCAAAGTCTCAACCGTCGAGGGCTTGTAATACTCGACGATGCGGTTTGGGTTCAAATTGCTGTCAAAGCTGATCCCCTGACAGCCTGCCAGCACCAAGGCGGCAGCGGCAGCCTGAGCAAACTTAACGTACATTATTTGTTACTCCTGTAAACTTTGACATTGTGATGGCCCTGCTGCTTTAACTGCTTGGCAAGCATCAGACTCATCACGCCCTGATCGCAATAGAGCGCATAGCTTTTCATTTTATCCAAGGATGCAAACTCCCCTGCCGCCTTGTAAAAAGGAATGTGCAGATACTCGTGATCCTGAGGATCCAAAGGCGTTTTGAGGACGTCATCGGGAGCGCGCACATCCAAAATCACGTCGTTGTAGGCAAGATCTGATGTAACCTCGACCTCAGTTTGCATCTTGCAGGCGTCACCGGGGATGTCCTTGATGTCGATGGTCTGCGCCTCCTGCAAGGCAAGCTTAACCAGATTGCCGTCCATCAAAGCCTCCTGCTCCAAGATAAAGGCTTCTTTGGGACAAACGTTGGGGTGATCTGAAATCACGCCGCAATACTCGGGCATGCTCTCGGCAAAGCCTGCTGTGCCGATGCTTTGGGCCTTGTCGATGATGTCCTGCTTGTCGGTCAGGGCCAGGGGCCTTAACACCAAGACCTCCGAGACCTTGTCGATGTGATTTAAATTAATTAAGGTCTGGCTTGAAACCTGCCCCACGCTCTCGCCCGTAACCAGGGCATCGACGTCGTAACGTTTGGCAATCTTGGAGGCAACGCGCATCATCATGCGCTTTAAGATCACCCCTCGCACGCCGTGATGGGTGCGCTCCAAAATCTGCCCCACGATTTTCTCAAAGGGCACGGCGGTGAATTTGACCCGGTGGGAGGAGCCGTAGCGATCCCAGATAAAATAGGCCTCCTGCTTGACCCCCAGCTCGTGGGCCGCCCCGCCCATGTTAAAGAAGATGTAATTGACCCTAAGTCCCCTGCGCAAGGCCTCAAACGCGGCCACCGCGCTGTCATAACCGCCTGAGAGCAAGGATATGGCCTCACCTTGCGAGCCTAAAGGATAGCCGCCCAACCCCGGATACTTTGCGGTGATGATATAGGCTTTATCGCTGTCAATTTCGATGTTTAAGGTGACCTCGGGATTGCCAAGGCACACGCCCTTGTTTTCATAATGGGCCTTAAACATGCCGCCCAGCGTCCTTTCGGCCATCTGCGAGGTAAAAGGATGATTGCCTCTTCTTTTGACCCTTAAGGCAAAGGTGTGCCCTGCAATCTTGGGGCCTAAGATATCGCGGCATTGGGCAAACAGATCGTCAAAATCCTTAAAATCGCACTCTTTTACATGCATGAAAGAATGGATGCCGGGAATGCGCTCAAGCTCAAGCACTGCCTTTTCCAGTCTTAGATCTTCTTGCTCTTCAAAGCGCACGATAAGCTTGTCCCATTGCGAATAAACATGGGCCGTAAAGCCGTGATGCTTGCAGGCATTGATGATGTTTTGTTGGAGGTTTTTGATTAAGCGGTTGCGCACCGGCTTTGATTTGATGGAGATCTCAGGAAACAGTCGCAGGATAAATTTCATAGACAACCCGGGGGGCGCGCCGCCCCCTCAACAGACAGACACTTATTGGGGTTCTTTTACGGGCTCTTGACCGTCATGATGATGGCAGCAGCAATGCTCGTGCTCGCCTTCTTCATCATGGTGATGATGGCAGCAATGATGAGCGTGCCCGTCTTCCTTTCCGTCGTGGTGATGGCAGCAGCAGTGATGACCTTCCTCTGAGGGGCAATGACCGCCGTGATGGACGTGACCGTGCGCGATCTCCTCTTGTGTGGCATCGCGCACCGAAACTACCTCGACCAAAAAGGTTAAGGTCTTGCCTGCCAAAGGATGGTTGCCGTCGACCACCACCTGCGCATCGCGGATCTCTTTGACCACCACGCCCACGCGGCCGCGGGAGGTGTCCGCCTCAAAAACGTTGCCAACTTCCAAGGGGAAATCGCCAAACATGCTGCGATCGATGGTTTGAATGAGGCTCTCGTCAATTTGCCCATAGGCCAAGGCAGGATTGAGGGTGCAGGTAAAGCTGTCGCCCTCTTCATGGCCGTCCAAAGCCATCTCCAAGCCCTTGACCAGGGAGCCGTGCCCCATCAAGGCTTCAACGGGGTGCTTGGGATCGGTGCGGCCGACGATTTGGCCGTTCTCATCGGTTACCGTAAAACTTACGGAAGCCACGGTGTTGCGTGAAATCTTCATTCCAAAAACCTCGCAATATGATCAGTCGGCATCTTCCGACCAAAGTTGTGTTCTCAGATATTCTGTACGTCGCTGCTTTGGGCGCTGTTGGCCACGCTGGTGACGACCTTGTGGGCTCCCGACGGAGCAGGACGTCCCGGCAGATCATCGGTGACGCGCAGCACGCCATGATCCGAGGCGGTTTGCCAAAGGCACTTGTCCGTCTCCAATCCCCGGTTGTCCAAGGCCACGAAGGTGCCGATGGAATCGACGGTAAACTTGACGCAATCGTCAAGCCTTTGCCGGCCCTTGGCCGTCAGAGTGATGGTAAAGCCGTCATCGGCGGCGTAAACCCTGGGAATATAAAAGGATAAAAGCTTATCTGAAAATTGGTAATTGCAGCCCTCAAAACCAAAATTGATGTTGCCGCAGGCTTTGAAAAACTCGGCCCCGTCGTTTAACTCGGCAAGGGCCATCTGCCGCACGGCCACCAGATCGTAATCTTCGCAAGCCTTGGCGCCTGAGGCCTCGTTTTTCTTATCAACGCTTAAAACGGCTTTGGCAAAAGCATTGCCCCCGTCATGGGGCTTTAACATGAAATAGGCTAAAACCGACAGAGCCAGCACCACCAAACAGCCGACCCTGAACAGGGAAATGGTGCCGTCTTCATTGAATATGGGATGAAAAGAACGCATACAAGCTTACTTTCCTAGGGCCTTCAAATAATTTTCATAAGGCTTGGCATAGGTGCTGCGCACCCTCTCTCTGAGCTGCTCGGGGTAGGAGTTCAGGCGCTCGGCAAAAAAGCGGCGGCTTTCTTCGTCGATGGCATCATCCTCAGCCCCTGCTGCCAGCATAGTGCTGGGAAATAAAGCGTAGTTGCTCCAGATAAACTTGTCAATAAGCGCCGAGAGATCCTCGGGAGTCTCAAACCCGTCTTCAATCGGCTCTCCTGCCGTCAGCCTGATGCGGCCTTTAAAGCCCTTGATGCCGTCGACGATGCTCTGAATGTCCTCAAGTGGTCCTTTGCGGTATTCGCCGTGATTGCGCTCTTTGGCATCAAGTTCGCGGGCCTTGGCCAGATCTCCTGGATCATACTCGTAGGTGATGCTCACGGGCACGATATGCAAAGTCTGCATGTAATCTTTAAACGACATCTTCAAGGCGCGCCCGTGCATGTAGAACATCTTAAGCACCGTATCGTCGGTCTTGTCGTCCCCGTTTTTGGTGCGGCCCTCGCGCTGGGCAATCCATACCGAGTGATTCTCTTTGATTGACAGGCCGATGTATTCGGAGAGCTTTTGGATCTCCCTTAATTTCTCGCGCGGAGAGGAGACCGAGCGCTTGACGATAAAGCTTTTGTTGAGCCTCATCAGCGAAGTTACCGCAGGAACCTTGAGCAAATTGTCGCCGATGGCGATGCGCACCGTTTCATGGCCGCTTTCAAACAAAGCATAATCGACAAAAGCAGGATCCAAGGAGATGTCGCGGTGATTGGAAATGAACAAATACCCTTTCTTGGGGTCAAGCTTGTCAAAACCTTTAAACTCGGCGCCATTGGTGGTGGTGGCAATCATGTGGCGCATGAAGCCTGCCACGCTGCGCTGCACGTCGGCAATGGTATGCCAGGAGCTTAATCTGCTCCTGAGCTTGGCCTTGATTGCAGGTCTCAATAAAAAAGGCAGATATTTGGACAAGAAGGGAAAACGAAAGCGCAAGATCCCATCGATCACGGTCTTGTCGGCCAGGACCTTGCCAAGCTCGGCTGCCACCTCGTCATCGCGGCAGGGTCTGATGTCATCAAAATAAGGATCTTCGCTGCTAAGATGCTGTTCAGAAACTTTCAGTGACATGGTATGCGGCCGCCTTTGCCTTAATTGCTTTAAATTTAATGCTTAGTGCATATAAGTTGCGAACTAAAAGCGCAATTATACTAGCAATATTCGTTGATTTTAAAGATCTCGCCCAAGCTTTTGTGAGCAGGCAAACGTTATCGCCGCAATTTATGCATGAAAAGACGCAATCCCCTCTGTCTGCCTTAAGAGGCGCTAAATCCGATTATTTTCATCATCATCTTTCTCCTCCTCAACCTCGGGATCCACGTCAAATTCCTCCTCATCCTCAAGATCCACGTCAAATATCTCCTCCAATTCCTCGGGCTCTGTGTCAAATTCCTCATCCTCAGGATCCATGTCAAGCCCTGTGAATCTGAGGAACAAACTCTGGGCTTTTCTGTATTGGACCAGCAAGTCGGCGTAATGGTCGAACACCTCTTGAGGATTTTCAGACAAAAGATTTTGGATCCTCGAAGGGGTCGCAAGTTTCTTTTCTTTTTTCAGCTTGGCGCGGACGGCATCAGAGATCCTTTTGACGCGCATGTTCAACTCGTCCGCATTTTGATCATGGTTGCGATTCTTTGCTCTGAGTCCGTCGCGGCCAAAGTGCAAATAGACCCTTGTCAGGGGCGGGTTGGGTTCGTGAAATTTGATTGCGTCCAAAGCGTATTGGGCAACGGCAGGATCTTCAAAGAGAAAGGAGCTTGTATAAAAACTCTCATCGCTCTTTGTGACGACGCCGTCTGTGGCATAAGTAATTTGTGCCCTCAAAATCGTGCGCACATGCTCTTTCCAATCGCCAATGCTCGACCTGTTCATGGCTAAGACGGGCAGAGCGCTTACGCACAGACTTTTGACGCTGCCATCTTGCAGCGGCATTTGAATCTTGGCAACAGCAGGAGGCACTTTAGGCTTGTCAAATGCCGCCGCTGCTGCCTTCTTCACTTTCGGCCTGTCGATTTTAAAGCAAAAATCTGCATAATGGCAGATTAAATTCTTGGCAAGATAAACATCGTCCAAATCATCCGAGCTTGCCGTGCAGCCATCAACGTCAAACAATTTGCAGCTGCGTAAAGGATTGGACTTCTCGTGCTCAGAGGGGGCGTTAAACTCCAAAATGACGCAACAGGCTTCTTTGTCAAAGAAAACTTGCACGTCCGAATGAGCTCTCATTGCCATTGAAGAGGGCATCTGCGGGTTGTAATCGTCGAATTCTTCCTCAATATAAGGCAACCTGACCATTTTGAGCAGGTACAGTATCTGCTCGGCATCAAGCGGCGGGCAGCTGCCATAATCTTCGATGACAGAAGTCAGAAAATCTTTATTTTTATCAAGATACTCGGCAATTTTGGGAGGTGTGTTTGCGCCGGCAAGCCAAGCCAAGGCGATGGAAAAGAAGGCAGGCACCAGGGGGTAACCCTTGCTCCCTCCCTGCTGCAAAGATTCATCGGTCGCATTTAAAGTCTTATTTTCGTCTGTCATGACAGCTCCAATTTTTTCATTAAACTTTAGATCCCGCCCTGTTTTTCTATTCATTTTTGCATTTTATGTCGATAGAAGCAGGGCACTCGATTTTGGCCAGCTTGTAGGCATCGTTCGCCTTCTTGGCAGGCTCACAGGTGATGATCATATCATCAAAAACCTTGCACTTCTGATTGCGCAGGCCAAGCAACATGTCTTGGGGGCTTTGCCCAAAGTCGGCAGTAAGCTGTTGGAGCTTTTTGCATACCACCGAGGCAATAAAGGTCATCAGCAGATGGCCTCGGAACGTCTCCTCCTTTTGCACGCAGACAGGCAGCATGGAAGAGCCATTTTTCCCAAGATCAAAAACCTGCTCAATCTGTTGGCGGCTGTAGTACAGAGGAAGCAAGAATTCCTTTTTGATGCGCCGCGATGAGATGATGACGAACAGTCCTTTGTTCTGCATATTGTCAAAAGTCTCGCTCATCTCCAAGTTTTCTGCAACCGAATGCCCAAGAGACTTGCGCACCTCATCGTGCTCTCTTTCAATATCAAGCGCAAGGTAGGCATAAGCATTGTAAGATCTGCCCTCTGCTCCCTCCACTTGGCACTCGATGCACTTCATCATGACAAACCGGTCGTTGCAGCGCACCAGATTCTCCTTGGCATAAAGGGAGCCTGAGTGTTCGCGCACCAGCTTTTTATAAAGGCGGCAGTTTTCCTGCAAGCGGGCAAGGAAAGATACCTTGTTTGCAAAGAGCTCGTCCACGCTCTCTGTAGTGTAATAGTCCGCGTCCATGATGGCAAACTTGGCATCAAGGCCTTGGGCCTTAAGCTTTGCCAAGGTGCGCACCACGGTTTTGGCATCGATGATGTTGCCCGGGACATAGCGCATGTAAATGGGCAGATCTGTTTTTTGCTGCACAACGTAGATGAGGCGGACTTCATTGCTGATCTCCCCGTTATGATTGCTTATGCCGGCAAGCGGGAAGCGGACGCTGTTGGGAAGACCCGTGCTGTCGATAAGAATTTGCCCGGGTCTGTTGCGGCCCAAGAAATCGCCGCGCAACAGCTTCAGGTAAGCGGCAAAGAATTCGCGCCAGATGTTTTCGTCTCCCATGGCACCAAGAAAGTCGCTGATGCGCTGATAGCTCATGCCTGCATCAGGATAGAAGATCCTGGCAACGTTGCCCTCATACCAGGTTTGGGCTTGATTGTTGTTCATGGGCGAGAGCAGATAAAACATGAGCATGGCCCACAGAGTGTCGGGGTTGCCGTACCTGATTTCACCGAGGACTTTGTCAAGGCCGATTTGGCGAATGTACCGGTCAAGAAAGAAGGTATCGCCAAAGTCCAATATCAGCTTTTCGCGATGGTTTTTGCGCACGGGTTTCTTCGGCTCGTTCTCTGCAGGGATCACGCCGTACTCATCATTCTCAAGGGAGTAAGTAAACATGCCCCTCTTTTTGTTCATGTAGATATGACGCTCTTCATCGAGCACGCGCCCGAGGTTGGTGTACTCTTTGACCCATTTGCCGTCGCGCACTGTCGGGATACACAGCTTTGCGTACTTTGCCCCGCCCTTGATGTCGTAGGCAATAAATCTTTTCATGGCTTGCCCCCGCGGCCTTGTCCTGTTTATGATGGATAGAATTGCTATTTTCGACCCATTATAAAACAAAAATGCCGCTAAACGGCATGCCAATCGAAAATATTTTGATTACTTTAATGTGGTTAGAAAAATATGGCAGGAACTAAAGATCACCAACCGTCCCTGCGCACCGCGCTCAACCCCGACAACAAGGCAAATTCGGCGGCCGCATAAGTGTCGGTCATGCCGCTGATGTAATCGATGATAAGCCGCAATCGCAAATAGCCCTCGGAAAAATCCTGCAGGCTTAAGTGCTCAAGGTAAGCTTCTTTGTGCCGCCGCGAGATCCTGCGGCACAAACGCAACAAATATGGATCGCCGCCCTGCCCCTTAAGGCATGAACAAAATTCCTTGTAAGGCAACTGCAAAACCTGCGAGTAGATTTTAAACAAATATTTAAGGCAGGTTGCCCCGCTCAACTCCAAAGACTCTATCTTGGCGCTCTGATAGATCTTGCGATGTTCAAACTCCTTTAAAAGCCTGATAAATCTAAAGTGCGGCAAGGCTGCAAGCTTTTTTTGAAGATCCTCTGTCAGCCCCTCTTTTATGAACTCATCGGTGCTTAAAACCGTGCAGGCCTCTTTTATGTAGCCAAAGCTGACCCTTGCGCGAGCAGCTAGCAAGGCTGAGGCGGGAGCTATTTTGTCTTGTGCATCATCCTGCATATGCTCATCGTAAAATTCAAGGCAGGCCTGTGCGCACTCTTCTTTGTACTTTTTAAAGAACCACTCAAGATCGGATTGGCAAAGGATATCATTGTCAAAACCGTCTTCAAAATCGGCCAGCGCGTAGGCAAGGTCATCGCACAAGTCCATGATGACGGCAACAGGATGGGTTGCAGCGCAGCAGCGGGCGCGGATCTCTTGCAAAACCTCGCGTTCGCTTAAAAACACCCCGCAGGGGGATTGCTCATCGGACGAGCTTGGGTGTTTTAACATGGAGCTTAACTGCGCCAAGGTCAGGTTAAGCTTTTGAATGGTGTGCACCACCCTCAGCCCTTGAGCGTTGCCGTTAAACACGCACAGATCGGTCTTTTCATCTTCATTGAGGCCAAGCGGCCCCAAGCCTGCCTGCTCTTTGGCAAAGCTTTCAATCAAACGCTCGCCAAAGTGGCCAAAGGGCGGGTTGCCGATGTCGTGCAGCCTCGAGGCATTTTCGCACAAGGCCAAAAGCTGCGGCAGGTGCTCTGCGAGCACGGGATTGTCCGCACACAGCTGCAACATCAGGGTGCGGGCATAATGCTCCACTTCCAAAGAATGGGTCAGGCGGCTTCGCGAGGAAGTTTTGACGTCTAAAGGGAAAACCTGCGTTTTTTGCTGCAATCTGCGAAAGGGAGCACACAATGCAATCCGCGCGCGATCGCTTTCAAATGGAGAAACGCTCTCCAAACGCAGGCTCTTAGGATCAGCTGCCATCCTCTCAGAGCACAGCAGCTTAGGCACAAAAGTGTTAATCAAGGCTTAAACATACAAAGGCGAGGCAGCGCCCTGATAGCTGTCAAAGTCTGCAAACAACTCCGGCTCGTCCTGACGCAGCTTCTTTATCATCTCGCGGGTTACCAGAACCACGCCGCCGCTTGAGCGGAAGAATCTGCGGGCATCAACCTCGGGGTTTTCGCCGATGATGAGATCGCGAGGCAGCTCCACGCCGCGATCCAAGATGACCTTGGTCAGGCGGCAGCCGCGATGAACCACGCAGGAGGGCAGCACCACAGCCTCGGTCAGGAAGCAGTTGGAGTGCACGCGGGCAGCGGAGAACAGCACCGAGTGATTGATAGAAGATCCCGAAATAATGCAACCTGCCGAGCAGACCGAATTTCTGACTATCGAGGAAGTGCCGTTGATGTCCTGCACGTACTTTGCAGGCGCCATCTGAACCTGATGGGTCCAAATCGGCCAGTTGGTGTCGTAAACGTCCAATTGAGGCTGAACGGCTGCGATGTCCATGTTGGCTTCCCAGTAGGCATCGATGGTGCCGACGTCGCGCCAGTAGCAGATATCGGGGTTGCCGGAGTTTCTGATGCAGGAGATGGAGAAGTCGTGGGCATAAGCCTTGCGCTCTTTTACCATCTGCGGAATGATGTCCATGCCAAAGTCGCGGTGGGAATTGGGATTCTCCGCATCGCGCTGCAAAGCGTCATACAGATACTCGGCATCAAAAACGTAAATGCCCATGGAAGCAAGCGATCTGGTGTCGTCGCCGGGCATTGCAGGAGGATCTTTGGGCTTCTCGACGAAGTCGGTGATGGTGCCCTCATTGTCGACGGCCATGACGCCGTAAGCGCTGGCATCCTTGCGGGGAATGGGGATGCAGGCTACGGTCAGAGGCTTGCCGTGACGGATGTGGTCAAGCACCATGGAGGCATAGTCCATCTTGTAGATATGGTCGCCTGCGAGGATCACGATGTACTTGGGCCTGTGATTGCGAATGATGTCGATATTCTGGAAAACGGCATCGGCAGTGCCCTGATACCAGTGCTCTTCGTCAACGCGCTGCTGGGCAGGCAGCAGATCGATGAATTCGTTGAATTGGTTGCGCAAAAATGACCAGCCCGATTGCAGGTGACGCAGCAGGCTGTGGGACTTGTATTGGGTAACTACGCCGATGCGGGTAATGCCGGAGTTGACACAATTTGACAGCGCAAAATCGATGATTCTGAATTTGCCGCCGAAGAATACGGCAGGCTTGGCTCTGCGGTCCGTGAGCATGTGCAGTCTGCTGCCGCGTCCGCCGGCCAAAACTAAAGCTAAAGTTTGTTTAGCAACGTCACGTGCGTTCTCCACTTAACACCTCTTTTAGTAGTCAGTAAATGGGTCGATAAAAAGCTATGTCCCCTATTTTGGTACACTTGAGTATGATTTGCACAATGAGTATGCTCTTTATTTGAGATAACTCAAATAATTTAAGCATCAAGATCGCAGCGCCGCCCGTTTATCGGGCGCAAGCCCTTTGACGCCCTCGCAAGGCCCCGAGGGCTTTGTGCTTAAAAACGCGCTGCAAGCTTGCGGGGGAGCAGCGCCCGCCCCCCTCGGGCAAAGGCTGCCCAAAACTTTTGTCTTAAAAAGGAGTTTTCATGAAGATTGGCATTATAGGCGCCATGGCAGAGGAGATCCTCTATTTTCAAGAGCACTTTGACGTCAAAGAAGAGCTCCCGTTGCACGGCCTGACATTTTATGCAGGATCCTGCGCAAACCATGAAGTTGTGTTCGTCAAATCGGGCATCGGCAAGGTTTGCGCGGCGGCGGCCGCCGTGCTTTTGATAGAGCATTTTAAATGCACCGCTCTTATCAACAGCGGCGTGGCAGGGGGCATCTATCAAGGCTTTAGGGCAGCCGATCTCGTTTTGGGAGAGACATTGGCCTACCACGACGCGGACGTTACGGCCTTTGGCTATCAATACGGCAGGCTGCCGGGGCACGATCTGTATTTCAACGCCGATAAGACTCTTCTTCAAAAGGCAAAACAATTGCGCCCGCACGCTTACGCGGGACTTATTGTCAGCGCCGACATGTTCGTGGCAGATTCTGCGCGCATCGGCTTTATCAAAGAACATTTCCCGAAGGCCATTTCAGTTGAGATGGAAGGGGCGGCAGTGGCGCAGGTGGGGACCGATTTTAAGGTGCCTTTTTTGGTGATAAGGGGCATCAGCGACGGGGCAAACGAAGATGGGGCCAAGAGCATCGAAGAGAACCTGATGAAAGCCTCCAATGCCTGCTCGAGCCTGGTTTACGATTTGATTTGTGCCTTGTAGCATGGACGCTTTTGAACAATTTGCAGATCTGCAGGCATTGAACACGGAGTTTTTGGGCACGCTCCTGTCAACTCCTGCCATCTTGCTTGCCATAAGCTTCGTTTTGGAACTTTTGTGCCCTTTAAGCTCGCTTTACAGCCTAAAAAGCTTTATCCCGGTGTACAGGCAGCTTGCCTTGAAGGTCAACGGCGATCATCGGTCTTTAAAAGAAAAGTATTTTGCAGGTTTCATGCTCCCTCTTATCATCATGGCCATGATCCTCATGCTGGTCATGCTGCTTTTGACCATCTCGGGCTTTGACGTCATCGTCACCATCGTGCTTTTGTACATGCTCCTCGAGCGCGGCAAGGTAAGCTCGATTGCAGCACAGCTGTCAAGGGATTTAAAGCAGGATCGCAAAGAGCTGGGGCGCAGCATCCTCAAGAAACTGGTGCTTCGCGATACCGCAAGCCTCTCGGCCATGGGCCTGTCCAAGGCAGGATGCGAGACCATTGTCTTGCGGCTTTTTAACTCCTACTTTGCCGTCATGATCTGGTATTTGGCATTGGGCGACATCGGAGCGGTCCTGATGGGGCTGAGCGTAAGCTTAAATTATGCCTTCAACTGCAAGCTTGCGGCCTATCAAAGCTTCGGACTCTTCTCAAGCAGACTGTATCAGTGTCTTTTGTATCTGCCCGCTTTGGCCTTCGGGGTGCTGTGCCTTATATCCTCCCATCCCCTTGAGAACCTCAAAAGGGCCTTGAACGATGCCAAACTCTACCCCTGCCCGGTCACGGGCTTTATCCTCTCCTCAGTCGGAGCCGCCTTGGATGTGAGCCTGGGGGGACCGCGGTTTTATGAAGGAGCCAAGATCTATTACGCCAAGATGGGAGGCAAAAACGATCCCAAGCCCTCCGATCTCAAGCGCTGCTTAAAATTCGTCATGACAAGGGTTTATCTGCTGCTCATCCTTGCAATAGGGGCGGCCGTGTTATTCTCCCCCGCGCTCAACGGCCAAGGTTACGCCTCAGCGGGCAGCGCCCAAGAGCGGGTTGTCCGTCAGGCCGTGCCCGGGCTTGAGGGCATCGGCATTTAGCCTTATCTTGGGCAAAGAGGGGCATTTGGGCTAAACTTACGCGAGGAGAACAAAAACACGCGAGCATCATGGATAATAAAGAGCCTGATTTTTTAACCCTGCTGCGCCAAAGCGAGCGGCAAGATGCCGGGGGCGACATCAGCCTTGCCGATGAATTTGCCGACATCAAGCCTTTGAGGCAGGATAAGGTTGAGACGAAAATGCAGCCCATGGACGAGAAGCTTGCCAAGATCAGGCAGCAGTGGGCGCAAAAAGACAAGGAGCAGGAGGCTCTCGATGAAGCCTCTTGTGCCTTCGTGCACATGGTCGAACCCAACGAAGTGCTGTCCTTTCGCCGCGACGGCGTGCAGCCTTACATGCTGCGCAAGCTTAAAAACGGCGAATATCGGGAGGCAGATTACATCGATCTGCACGGCAAGACGGTGGAGCAGGCCTACGATCTGGTGATGCGCTTTATCGATCACGCCAAAAAAGAAGAGCTGCGCTGCATTCTCATCATTCACGGCAAGGGCGAAAGAGCGGCCCAAAAGGACAAAAGGGCCCTGTTAAAAAGTTATGTGGCCCATTGGCTCAAACAGCTGCCCGATGTGTTGGCCTATCACTCGGCCCCCGAATGGAAAGGCGGAACGGGATCGGTGTTTGTGATCTTAAAAAAGGGCGACAAGGAGCGGGCCGTCAACTACGAGCGCCATGCCAAGCGCTCTTGACCTTTTTGCTCTTTTGCCGTTTAAACCCTCTTAAACCGAGGTTTCGATGCGGCTGCCTTTGATCTCGTCTAAAACCAAGAACCCATCGCCCGTTTCGCGGGGAGGCTGATACTCAAGTTCGGCGCCGCGCTCTTGAGCGGCAAGCTTGGCCTGCTTTAAAGGCGGCAGCTGCGACTTGATGAGGCCCGGGATGGGCTCGTTGAATGGCACCAAAGGCTCAGGGTGCAGACAGTTGGTCAGGGACACTGCGTACAGGCCGCCCTCCTCGAGCACCTCGCGGCGCACTTGCGAGGCTTGAAAATCCTCCGACTCGGCGTAAAAAGCCTGAGGCTTGGGCAATTGAAAAGCAGCGCGCAAATCATTGGTGTTTTGAGCCGACGTAAACTCGTTGGTGCGCAGGGCATAGTCGGTGACGTCGTTTGACAACAAAGACAGCAGCAAAGCAAATTCGCCGCGCCTGCCGGCACTGACGGCATGGTTAAGTCTGCTGCCCAGCTGCAACTCATCGACTAAGTAGCGGTCGCGAATGGCACGGTCTAACATGGCTGCTCTCCTCAAAATTCAATCACTTACTTAACGGAGCATCCGCCAATTGCTAAAGACCAAAAATTTGCAAATATTAAAGAAAAAGGCTTAAAGATTTTTAAAAAGCTGACGAAAGCGCGCACTTTTGACGTTTTTTGAAGCGTTTTTTGAAAACGAGCGCAAAAAGAGGAAGCAAGCGCCCGGGCGCGGTGCCAAGACTGCCTGTAAGCCGGGTTCTGTGTCTTGCGACGGCAACCATTCATCTAGGCGCAACGTCGCCGCTGCGCTCAAGCAATCTACCCGCCTTCAGTACGGGCCGTACCCATGAAGGCCTATTTGATCTTGCTCCGGGTGGAGTTTACCGTGCCGTTGAACATTGCTGCCAACGCGGTGCGCTCTTGCCGCACCCTTTCACCCTTGCCTGTGCTAAAAAGCCATCGGCGGTCTGCTCTCTGTTGCACTGGTCGTAGGCTCGCGCCCCCCAGGCGTTACCTGGCACCCTGCCCTGCGGAGCCCGGACTTTCCTCTCCTTTGATCGTATGCGAACACGCATCAAAGCAGCGGCTGCCCGGCAATCTTGGCAGGGCATATTATAGCAACCTGCATGGTTTATGCTAAGGCATTTTGAGCTTTAAGGCCGCCTCGTACAGGACATTGGCGCGAATATTGGTGACAAGGCTTAAGCTTTTGGCAACCTGTTTTACGGGAGCGACCGCACAAAGATCGGATAAGGCCTTAAGAACCTTTGGGTCAAGCTCCTTTTGTCCCTTATCTTCATCTTCCTTGGGACCTATCAAAAGCACAAATTCCCCGCGCGTGCTGTTGGGATCGGCTCTAAGGCAGTCGCACAGATCTTTGCCCTGCACCCTATAGACCGTCTCGAAGGTTTTGGTAAGCTCGCGGGCCAAGACCACGGTTCTGTCCCCCAGAATTTCCCTGATGTGCTCTGCGGTGGTCATAATGCGGTGCGGGGTCTCGTAACAGACTACGGTCATGGAGAGATCTGCAATTTCTTTTAGGTGCTCTTTTAACTCCTGCTCTTTGACGGGCAAAAAACCTTTAAAGCAAAACTCGTCGGTGGGAAGACCTGCCAGCGACAAAGCGGTCACGGCCGCGCAGGGCCCCGGCAGCGCGGTGACCTGCAGGCCGCGCTTGCACAGGGCGCGCACCAGCTTGAACCCCGGGTCGCAGATCAAAGGGGTGCCCGCATCCGAGATCAAGGCGGCCGCGCCGCCGTTTTCTATCTCCTCTGCAATCAGCTGCGCTCTTTGTTCTTCGTTAAAGTTATGGCAGCTTATGAGCTTAGGCGGATTGATGTCGTAATGCTCAAGCAGCAGCCTGCTGTGGCGGGTATCTTCGGCTGCCACCAAGGTGGCCTCCTTTAAAACTTCAAGGGCCCTCAGCGTGATGTCTTTTAAGTTGCCGATGGGGGTGGGCACGATGTACAAAGCGCTTTGCAGCATGATTGCCTCGCTTAAAAATTTGCCTCAGAGAGGCTATACTATAGCCTATTCGAGGCTATTTGAGTTACGAGGCCCCCCGTGTTGACAACCGCAAAATTTAAAAAACAAAAAGCAACAGTCCTCTGTCTTGCCATGTGTGCCGCTTTGAGCGCCTGCACCTCTACCGTGACGGCCCCGCAGCAGAGCATCACCACGGCACAGGCTTTTGCCCCCATGGACCGCTCGTTGTCCTATTATCAAAACTTAAGCGCCGCAGCAGGCGAGGAGAACAGGTTTAATGCCCTGATCCTGCTTGCCCGCGCCCAAATCGTGTCCGGTGCCGATGCCGCTGCCACTTTAGCTTTGCTTAAGGGACTTGCCGTTACCCCTTTGCAAAACGATGAGATTAAGGTCATCGAAGCCTTGGGATACGCCCAACAGCGCAACTTCATTGCGGCCATGACCAATCTGACCTCGGTAAACGAACTGGCCTTTGAAGGACAGCTTGCCTCTTATTATTATCAGTTAAACACCAGGGTGCTTGAAAATCTCTACCAAGAAAGCGGCAACGCCGATTACCTGGGTCGCGCTTTTGAATCGCAAAAAT
Source organism: uncultured Enterobacterales bacterium (assembly GCA_964651505.1). Lineage (GTDB taxonomy): Bacteria > Pseudomonadota > Gammaproteobacteria > Enterobacterales > Succinivibrionaceae > Avisuccinivibrio_A. The sequence goes on along the minus strand of CAZYXT010000001.1, from coordinate 30,461 downwards.
CTTTGTATCTTATGGTGGACCGGAGCGGCCGCCTGCAGGTTTTGAGAACTTCTGTAAACCTGCTCAAGCGCTACCCCACCTCCCAATTGTCAGTGCTGCAAAACACGGCCCGCAACGAAGAGGATAGAGGCTATTACGAGTATGCCATCATCGACGGCACCCAAAATGCCGATCTTAAGGTCAAACTTTTGGGAACTTTCAAAGAGCATTACCCCGCCCACCCCTTGATTGCCTTGGCAGATGCAGATTTGGGCGCCTTGCAGGGCACGATAAAATCTGACCCCCAACAGCAGATCTCACAAGCCCTGCCTTCTTTGGGCTTAAAGGATGGGGACACATTAGCCGTGCTGCTGCCCCTGTCGGGGCGCTTTGCCTCTCACGCAGGCGAGCCTGCGCGCCTTGGGATCTTGGCGGCGTTAAACGATTTTAAGCCCAAGATTAAAGTGGTGTTCTATGACACCAATGCCATGAGCATGGAGCAGATTGCAGCGAAGCTTAAGCACAATCCTGCCAATTTTGTGATTGGTCCTCTGTTAAAGCCCGAGGTTGATGCCTACTTGGGACTAAACCTTAAAATCCCCGCCATTTTGCTCAACAGCGCATCGGGGGGTCTTCAGGGCAGCACCTGGTATTTTGATCTGAGCCCCGAATATGAAGGCAGGCTTGCTGCCTCCAAGATCTTCGCCGACGGCCATCGCCGCCCTCAGGTAATAAGCGCTCAAAACTCGCGCTCATCCCGCGCTGCAGGGGCTTTTGCAGACCAATGGCGCGCTCAGACGGGAGCGGCGCCCGTCATGTGTGCCTACACCGATCTCAATGATGTCAAAACTTCGGTGCAAAGGTGCAATCTTGACGGCTCCGACAGCTTTTACATAAGCGGCACGGCCATGGAAGCCTCGGAGGTCAAACCCCTGCTCTTATCGCAAAAGAGCGTTTATTTGACCGATCAGAGCTATCAGGGAGTCAACAATTCCTCTTTGATGGTCAGCCTCTACGGGGCCAAGCTTGGGGACATGCCCTGGCTTTTGATCGACAGCGATCTTAAAGAGGCCATGATGCAAAACATTCCCAAGGCCGATGCACAGGTGCAAAGGATCTTTGCCTCAGGCTATGACAGCCTTGCGACAGCATTGAACCTCGATGCGCTCCTGCAAAACAGCTCTGATGTCCTGCACGGCTTAAGCGGCGACATCAGGATCGGCAGCGGCGGCCGCCTCGAAAGCGCTCCGATGTGGGTCACCTTGGGGCAGCATAGATAAAATACTTCTCCAAAAGAAGGCAAAACCCTGGGCACAAGTCCCGGGTTTTTATTGTAAAGATCTCAAAGAGGGGGCAGTGCCCTCCTAAACGATGGTAAAGTCAGGCTCGCCGTTATCGGAGGGATCCTTATCGCCCTTGATATCCTCTTGTTTGTCCTCAGTCTGTCCAGGGCTTTGAGGGGCCGAGGAGTCAGCTTCGGTTTTTGGATCATCGGGTGCGTGACCTTCTTGAGACGGCCCTGGCGCATCCGCAGTTTGCCCTTGTGTTTGCAAGGCAGGATCTTGAGGGCCTGACTCTGCCTTGGAAGTTGATGAGGCCGGGTTTTCGCTAAAAATCTCAAAGCCATCGCTGTCATTGCCCTGCATCGAGCCTTTGGGCGCGGTTTCTTCATCCTCTTCGTCATCGGCGCCCGAGACAAAGAACACGCGGATGGGAATGGCTATCTTCGATTCGGTGGCGATGATCTCATAGATGCAGCCGTAAGGGAGGAATACCGAGAAGATCCTGCCTGAAAACTTGGTGTCAAAAGACAGTCCCTTAGCCCCGATCACAAAGCCGCGCACCGCGTTGGGTGACACCGACAAGATCAGCTCTTCGGCCGCCGAAAACTGCGAAGGCAGAACCGTGCCCTCAAAACGGGGATTGACCAGCAGATGGGGAATGTCATCGTGATCGACAATATAATCGTAGTAGGCTTTAAAAATGTAGGGGTTAAAGCCGTTGAATTTGGAGGTAATCACAACATCTCCTGTAAAACGTTCGTCGGGATGCAATCATTATAGGACAGCGGGGACTTTTTGAGAAAACAAAAACAAAACCCCTGACAATGCAGGGGCCTTGCATGCAGCGTTGCAGATTAACGCTTTGAGTATTGAGGACGCTTGCGGGCCTTGTGCAGACCGACCTTCTTGCGCTCAACGCTTCTGGCATCGCGGGTTACGTAACCTGCGGCGCGCAGAGGAGCACGGAAGGACTCGTCATAGTCGATCAGGGCGCGGGTCAAACCGTGGCGGATAGCGCCGGCCTGGCCGGAAGTGCCGCCGCCTTTGACGGTGATGTAGATGTCAAATTTGTCCTTTACTTCCAAAAGCTGCAAAGGTTGATCTACGACCATGCGGGCGGTAGGACGACCAAAATACTCTTCTAATGAACGGCCATTGATGGTCATATTGCCGGTGCCCTGCTTGATGAAAACACGGGCAGTTGAGCTCTTGCGGCGACCGGTGCCGTAGTATTGATTAACAGCCATCTTCTACGCTCCTTTAAAACTTTAATTCCTGAGGCTTCTGAGCACCATGATTGTGGCTCCCGCCGGCATAGACTTTGAGTTTGCGGAACATAGCGCGGCCCAGCGGTCCCTTCGGGAGCATGCCGCGAACAGCCTTTTCAATGACAGCCTCGGGCTTGCGGGCAAGCAGCTTGTCAAAGGTCTCTGACTTGATGCCCCCGGGATAGCCGGTGTGGTGGTAATAAACCTTGTCAGAGTGTTTGCGTCCGGTAACCTTTACCTTGGAGGCATTGATGACAATGATATAGTCACCCGTGTCCATGAAGGGGGTGTACTCGGGCTTGTGCTTTCCGCGCAGGCGCTTGGCAACTTCGGCAGCCAGACGGCCTAAGGTCTGACCATCTGCGTCAACAACAAACCATTCGCGCTCGATGGTCGAAGGTTTGGCAACATAAGTCTTCATTAAATAACCCTATGATAAGGACCAAAGTCCTGTAAAATCTCCAACAAAACAGAAAGCAAAACTTTCCGCCGTCTGAAACACGGGTGGGAAAACCGCTCTCAGACCAGAGGGGCCCGAAAATTATACAGGATACACAGGCCAAGATAAAGAAAAAATCGCAAATCTGCCCAAAAAATCGGGCACTTTTTAGCCGGGCGCAACCTCGTCCCTGCATGTATAAAAGCGCATTTTAAATGGCCTTTTTGGGGGTATGGGGATTGCTCTTCTTGCCGCCTCATCGGGCGGTACTGATTATTTTGTCAGGTACTACCCCAAGCACAGACTCCTCACTACAATGGCAGCATCACAAACTCAAGATTTGGCGGGCACGGCATGTACAGACGCAAGCGTCCTTTAGATTTATCCTGTCCTTTAAGATTCACCTTAAGCCTCATCGGCTCCAAGTGGAAAACCTGCATTTTAGACGAGCTGCGCGGCCGTCCCCTGCGCCCTTCCATCTTGCAGCGGCGGCTGCCCGGGGCCTCCGAGCGCGTCATTGCCCAATGTTTAAAAGAGATGGCAGAAGACGGGCTGATTGAGCGCACCGTTTTCTTTGAGATCCCGCCTCACACCGAATATTCCCTCACCCCCGAAGGCCGCTCCTTGCTGCCCATTATCGACGCTATGATTCAGTGGGGCGCAGAGCATGAGGAGCTGATGCAAAAAAAGCTCAATCAAACAGCAGATTAAATATGTAGAATTATTTTTCTATAAAAAACATGCCGTCCCCAAGCTTAGATTTTTGGCAGAAAGGAAAGTTTATGACACTCAGATCGCCTGTTCTGTCGTGCCTGTACTTTTTCTTGATCTCAGGCATTGCCTATTCTCAAATCGCCTCGCGCATGCCGGCCTTGAAAGCCCAAGCAGGCATCGATGAGGCCGGGGTGGGGCTTTCGTTGTTGTGTCTGGGGGCAGGATCTTTGAGCGGATTTGTCAGCGTCAGCCTGATTTTTAAAGTCCTAAGTTCCAAAAGACTGATTGTCATCGCCTCGGCGGCCATGCTTTTGTGCCTGCCCCTTGCAGCCTTGTGCCCTGATCTTGTTTCTTTGTGCGCAGTCTTTTTCGCCATCGGCCTTGCCCTCTCTTATGTCGATGTGAGCATGAACACGCAGGCCGTAAGCTTGGAGATTGCAACAGGCAGGCATTATTTGCAGCGCCTGCATGCAGGCTATAACTTAGGCGGAGTGTTGGGATCGATTGGCGGTGCCGCGTTTGCAAGGTTTGAAACTTCCTTGCTGTCAAACTTTGCCATCGCATCTTTCATCTGCCTTGTGCCCGTGTTCTTTTTGTCATCCTATCTGCTCGACGATAAGGCGCCTGCTCAGGCTCCCTCGGGCTATGACAAAGGCAAGGCGCGCCTGCCCTTTTTTATCATCTTTTGCGGATTGATGTGTCTTTTGGCCTTCACCGTCGAAGGCTCGGTTGGCGAGTGGGGCGGCTTGGTTTTGCATGAGGTCAAAGGCGCCTCGCAGGGGATAGCTGCCTTGGCATACGGCGGGTTTTGCGCCATGACCGTATGCGTCAGGCTTGCAGGAGACAAATTGAGATCGCGTCTTGGGGACTTTAAATTGCTGCTTTTAAGCACCCTTATTGCCCTGGCAGGATTTTCATTGGTGCATGTTTTTAAAAGCCCTTACGCCGTCCTGATTGCTTACTGCATCACAGGCTTGGGCATGGCCGCGACGGTGCCGCTGCTCATGAGCCTGGCAGGCTCGACGCCCGGAGTAAGAGCGGGCACCGCTGCCGCTTCCGTATCCTTTTTTGGCTACAGCGGGCTTTTGATCTATCCTCCTGCCTTGGGATTTTTGGCATCGCAATGGGGCCTCATGAACGCCATGTTCGTGCCCCTGGTGGCGATAATCTTGCTCTTGGCAGGAACCCCCGTTATCAGATCCGAGATCCAAAAACGCAGGTTAGCAGGGTGCGATGTTGACTTGAAAGCGGCCTCTTGATCATCGCTCCTGCTTTGCGCATCCTTGCTCGGGGCGACGCCGTAGCAGCGTTTGAAGGCCTTGGCAAAATTTGAGTGATCGCAAACCCCCGCCTCAAGGGAGGCGCGGGTCGGACTCATGCCGTTGTCGATGAAATGGCGCGCCTGCAAAAGCCTTTTGCTTAAGACAAAGTGATACAGGCTTTGTCCTGCGTACTCTTGAAGATCCTCGACAATTAAAACTTGCTCATCTTAAAGCGCCCTGCGAGCATGTCCGGGCTGATGGGCTCGCTCAGATTCTGATTGATGAAGTCCGCCACCTCTTCCATTCTTTGATAGGGGAACCTGTTCAAGCCGCGCGACAGCGACAGAGGGTTTTAATAGCACTTGTTGACCATGATCAGGATCTCAAGCCCCGGCGCCTGCACCAAGACTTGCTCATGCGCTCCTTCGCAATGAGACTGCTCGGCATCGTACAGACGGCGCACATCTTGATAAAGGTTGCGAAGCTTTCGCTGTCAAGGCGCAGCAAATTGCAATGATTGCAAGAGCACTGCTTGAAACACTCCAAAAGGCCGATCTTAAGGTCAAGCCTCTCCCATCTTTCCGCCGCATCAGGATGGATCCACGCCACAAAGCGCTCATGCGGTCTGGGATCTTTGACCCGGCCCTGATGCAATTCAAGTTTGTTGATGAGCATGATGTCTCCGCAAGAGTCGCGATAAAGCAAACCGGCCTCTGTCATTTTGGCGCTGATGCGCGAGGTGATGATTGTGGCAATAAAAAGGCAAACCGGCAAGATAAGGCTTAATGCCGAGGGGACAGCCATGCAAAGCAAGAAAATATTATCTTGGCTGCCGCCCTCTTAGGCTTTGCAGGCAGCACCGCCCGGGCAGCCTCAGGCCGGTTTGATGACGAACTTGTTCTGAATCTGCGTCTTAAAAATGAATTAAGACGCGCAAACAAGCCCTCCCGGGCATGAGGACATTCATATTCTTTCCCCGGAAGATCACTCTCAAGCAATCTGTGCAAAAAGGATCTCCCGGCGCTTTCAAACAGGGCCCCCTGCTCTTAAAATGCCCTCACGGGCTTTGTGAGCATGATTTTAAAAGGCCTGCATTTAAATATTTTCCTTAAATTAAAGGCTGCAAGCGCGGCGCCAAATTTTAAGAAAAGATCCTGCTATCTCTTATCCGTAATCCTTAAGTTTTTGCAAGGCGCCTTGCGCCCTTTTTAACTTTGGATCCTGCCTTTGATTTTATCCTTTAAAGATTCTTGAACCTAAGATAAAGCTAAGTGTGCGCCCCTAAACTTAAATCATTGCAGGCACGATGGTTTTTTGCGTAAAACGAGGCGCAAATCAACTTAATTGCGGGGTCTTCTATGCGATATAATTAAGGCAATACCGCATTTAACAATAACTTTTGGTTTACGAGAATTTTAAAATGGATTTGATGCATATCTCTTTGTCTCTCGTTGTCGGTTTTTTGGCCGGCGGCATCGTCACATACCTGTTTGTAACCAGGTTCTCATCCAAACATAAGATCCAAGATGAGCTGACCCGCTACAAACGCGATCTGGCCACCGCCCACCGCCGTCTTGAGGAGTTTTTCTCAGGTTCTGACGAGAAGTTCAATCAGTTGACCAAGAGCTATATAGATTTTGCCCGCTATATGTCAGATGCCTGCCGCGGCCTGTCCCCCGATGCCGACTGCTTCAGGCTCGACAACCTGACCAGGGTTTCAGGCTCTTCCAAGAAATCCTTGAAGGAAAGCCTGATGGCCCTAAAGGAACAGGTATCCGACATCACGGCCACCATTGACGAGCAAGAGGCCAAGTCCATGGCTGCCCAAACCGAGGATGAGGGCGCGCAGGTCGAAGAGATCAAAAAGGAAAAGAAGGCCGAGCCTGCCAAGATTAAGGAGGCAGAGGAGCCTGAGGCCAAGAGCAAGGCACGTCAGGAGAGCGAGCCTGAGGAGGAGCCTGCCCCCAAGAAGGCCAAAGCCAAGGAAGAGGCCCCCAAAGAGGCTCAAGAGGATGACGGACTCGAGGAGACTCCCAAGACAATCGCCAAGCCTGAGATCAAGATCTCAGATGAGGATGACGAGCCCGTCGTCGAGCAGCCCAAAGATTTTGTGGAAAAGAAAGAGCCCCAAAAGATTTAATCTATCTGCAAACGTGCCGCGTCCTGCGGCATATTTTTTGCGCCAAGTCACGCAAGAAAGAGTCAAAGCCTGCAAAAACTGTGAACCAAATCAAATTTTTGCCGTCCAACAGGACAGTAACAAGTTATGTTAAGGAGTATTCGATTATGTTAAAGAGCATGCACAAAAAAGCCGTTACTTTAGCCCTCGCTTCCGTATTGGCAGCAGGTTCTGTGCAGGTCTTCTCTGCCGACGCCACTCCCCTCATCAATGCCTTCGGCCGTGACGGAGAGCCTTCTTTGGCTCCCATGCTCAAAACGGTGATCCCCGCCGTGGTCAACATCTCCGTCAAGGGCAAAAAGGATGTGCGTCCCATGCTCAACATTCCCGATGAATTTCGCTTCATGTTCCCCAACCTCGACAGACCGCGCCAGCGCGAGTTTAGAGCCTTGGGATCAGGCGTGATCATCGATGCCAAAAAGGGCTACATCGTCACCAATCACCATGTGATCAGCGACGCCGAAGAGATCAGGGTGGCTTTAAGCGACGGGCGCGAATTTGATGCCAAGAAGATAGGCTCGGATCAGCACACCGATCTTGCCTTATTGCAGCTTGATGATTTTGACGATTTGAGCGCCATCACTCTATCTAACTCCGATGAGCTTGAAGTGGGAGACTTTGCCGTGGCCATCGGCAATCCTTTTGGCCTGGGGCAAACGGTAACCTCGGGCATCATCTCCGCTTTAGGGCGCACGGGACTTAACATCGAGAACATCGAAAACTTCATTCAGACCGATGCTGCCATCAACTCGGGCAACTCGGGCGGCGCCCTGGTCAACCTTAAAGGGGAGCTGGTGGGCATCAACACCGCCATCTTGGGCCCCAACGGCGGCAACATCGGCATCGGCTTTGCCATCCCCTCCAACATGGTCAAGACCGTGGTGGCTCAGCTGCAAGAGTATGGCGAGGTAAGGCGCGGACAATTGGGCGTCATCGGCACCGAGCTTAACTCGGAGCTTGCCAAGAACTTCGGCTACAACCGCTCTTACGGCGCCTTTGTCAACGAAGTTGCCGAAGGGTCGGCAGCCGACAAGGCCGGCATCAAGAGCGGCGACATCATCACCTCCGTTGACGGCAAGAACATTCAATCCTTTGGCGAGCTGCGCGCAAAGATCGCAACTTTGGGCGCCGGCAACAAGGTTAAGATCGGCATCTTCCGCGACGGCAAGGAAATAGAGGTCACCGCCACGCTGCAAGAGCCTCAGAAACTGTCAGGCTCGGAGACCACCGGATTGTCCGAGTCCTTCGAGGGCGCGACCCTGTCCAATCACGATGAAGGCGGCGTCGAGGTCACCGAAGTGGCTCCGCAAACCAAGGCTTATGCTTTGGGCCTGCGCAAGGGCGATATCATTACCGGCGTCAATCGGTATAATGTAACCGATCTTAACGAGCTTAAAGATCTGTTGAAGAATGCCGAAGGCAAGGTAAGCGCATTGCGCATCTTAAGAGGCAATTCGACCATCTTCATCACCATTCGCTAAAGGAGACAAAGGGCTTTGGCATGATCAGGAAGATTTGGCTGAGAACGGCCGGCACTGCAGCAGCCGGCGTAGCCATCGGCGCCGTGATCTTGATGTTGTACCCCACCTTGGGCCAAAACATCGGCACGGCGATCTACTCGCAAGGCCAAGAGCCCGTCTCTTATGCCTACGCGGTGGCCCGGGCGGCCCCCAGCGTAGTCAACATCTACGTTTCAACCTTAAATCATGATTACTCCACCGAAGCTGCAGGCGGGGCCATCACCGTGTCGGCATCGGGGGTGATCATGAGCAGCGACGGCATCATCGTGACCAACTATCATGTGGTGCCGTCGGGCAACGAACCCAATCAGGCCATCTGGGCCCAAACCCGCGACGGCAAGGTTTATCAGGCCTTCGTGGCAGGATACGATCGGCGCACCGATATTGCGGTGCTCAAGATCCAGGCCCAGGGCTTAACCCCCATTCCCATTGATCTTGGTCAGACGCCCCAAGTGGGGGACGTGGTCCTGGCCATCGGCAATCCCAACAATCTTGGCCAGACCGTCACTCACGGCATCGTGTCGGCCACTGCCCGCACGGGATCGGGGCTGCTGACGCGCGATCAGATGAATATTCGCGACGGCCTCCAAGATCTCATTCAGACCGATGCCCCCATCAATCAGGGCAATTCGGGCGGAGCGCTCATCAACACCGCAGGAGTGATGATAGGCATCAACACCGCCTCTTTCAACAATTACCGCTACGGCACCTACGGCATAGGCTTTGCCGTCCCCACCAAGCTGGTGGTCTATGTGTTAAACGAGATCATAAAACACGGGCGCGTGATCAGAGGCTACCTTGGGATCTCCGATGACGGCACCACTCCTCTGCCCGATGACAGCGGCGTGGGCGTCAGGGTAGGCTACATCGACCCGCAGGGTCCTGCGGCCGAATCCGAATTGCAAACGGGGGATTTGATAGTGGGGGCCGACGGGAAGAAAATTTCCAATCTGCGCGGACTCATCGATATCATCTCCTCGACCACCCCGGGCACCGTCATGAACTTTACGGTCCGCCGCGGCAAGCGCACCATGACCATTCCCATCACGTTGGCAGAAGATCGCTCAAGCGTGGATTAACGGTCGCATCAAAAAGACGCAGCATCCTGCAAAAAAGCATTGCGGCTTGATGATCCTCAATCTTCGGCTTGGTTTTGGCAAGCTTGCGGTTAATACTGATCGCCCACCCGTCCCAAATCTTTGATCTTGCGCCCCGACAAGAGGCGGCTTTCAATGCCCTCCAGCGACGCACTGACCGTATTGGGCATAAAAGCATAGATGAACAGCCACATCACCGCCGAGAAGAGCAGGCACAAAGCAAAAAAGCCCGAGAAGGCCAAAGTGCCGATATTTTCCGCAAAAAACTGCATGCAGGCCAAAAAAGCGATGGTGGAGGTCATCAACAGGGCCGTCACTCCAAACTCGCGGGCGCGGGTGGGGATGAGCTCGACAAACAGCATGCCTATCAGCACCACCCCGTAAAAGCAGGAGCAAAAGATGTAACACAGCAAAAACACCGAGAGCAGCAGCGTCGATTGGGCAGGTTCAAAAAGAGCAGTCAGGCACAAAAACCCCAAGGAGAGCATGCTGCCTGCCAGCGATGAGAGCAAAGTCTTGCGCCGCCCGAGCCTGTCGGAGGCCACCGCGCAAATCAGCACGGCAAAGAGCGCTGCGGCCAAGGAAGCCTTAATCAGGCCCAATGTGTAATCGTAATAGCTGTAGCGCATGCTCAAATCTGAGGCATAGACCAAATCGGCCAGCGTAAAGGGCACCACAAAAGATCCGCTGAAATTGACCAAAAAAGAGAGCGTCACCAAGGTCCACATCAGACGCCTGAAATTGCCGCTGCGCACAAACAGATCCGAGCCTCTTTGGGCATTGCGGCAGCACTCGTTGATGATGGCAAGCTCGCGGGCGGCCATGCCCATGTCAAGGCGCAAGCGAAACAAGACCGGCAGCGCCGCATCTGATTGGCCGCTGATGGCAAGATAGCGGGGGCTTTCGGGCAGCTTGAAGATATTGAGGACAATCATCCCCACATTGACGATGGTCAAGACGATAAGCAGCAAAAATCCTTCGGAGGCAAGCTTGGCCCCGCGCGTCAGGACGGCGAAGATCAGGCCGCACAACAGCATCAAAGGCAGCATGCAGGTGCACATTCCGCGGCTTGAGGGCAGGGCAATTTCGCTCACGAATAACAAGGCGGCCAGAGCATATACCCCCAAGGCAAAGCCGATGACAAATTGCGAGCACAACAAAACCGACAAGGAAGGGGCAAAGATGGAGGCAAAGATGGCCAGGTTGCCAAGAGCAGATGAGCTGATGATGCTGATGCGTCTTCCCGAGGAGTAGGTAAGATAACCTCCCACGAACAGCCCCAGCAGCACTCCCAAAGAGGTGGTGCCTGCCAGCACATTGAGATCATCGGCGTTTAAGATAAAAAACTCGGCCAAAAAGTTTTGGTTGATTAAAAGCGTCCCCAGATCATAGCCGAACAGGACGCCGGGCAAGGCTGCCATGCAGACATAAAGCAGCGGACGCAACGCCGCATCTGCCAAAAAACCTGAGGTGTTATAGCGCATGTGTTGACCAAAACTTTGACTATTCTCAAATTTTAGCGGCAAACAGCGCCCTGCGCAATGCTAAAACTCGCAGGCACAGGCTGTTTTGAGATCCCTTGACGCCTCTTTTGTTCTTAAAAAAGAAAACCCGGGGGCGGTTCCCCGGGGTCTTTGGTTAAAACCTGCAAAATATCAGATATAGTCAAACAAGGATGACGAGTGCACGATGGCATAGGACTGCTGGGCGCTTTGCAACGCAAGCTGCTCTTTTAAGAGATTGGAGACGGCCTCGTAGGTGTCAATTTCGGTGACATTGGCCAAGGCGGTTTCTTTGATGAGGCCCAAGGCATCGTTGGAATCTATGATGCTGTCAATTTGCGTCAGGCGCGCGCCGATCTCGCCGCGATACTTGTCGTAGTTGGTCATGGCGTTTGCGATGCTGATCTGAGCTAAGGCAAGCTGTTCGACATACTCTTCGTTGCTGATGTCCGTATCTCGCAGCACGCTGATGACGTCGCTTAACACATTCAAAATATTGTCTTTTTCAACAGGCTGCAGCGTAATGCTGACCGTGGCCGTCGTGTTATCTTGGCTGTTCTCGATGATGCTGCTGACATCGATGGTAATGCCCTTGCACTCAATCTTGTTGCTTTCGGTAAGCTCTCCGCTGTCAATGGCTGTGCGCGTAGCAGGATCCGGAGAATCGTACAGGGTGAAAATGCCGGCCGTAACATCTATTTCAAAATAGAGGGTGTTTTGGGCAGTATTAACCGTGCTGAAATAATCGGCATACAGATCTTCAAAGTCATCGTAATTGGTGATCTGAATGTCTTCATCGTCCAATGTGCCGCCAGTGACAGTTGCGCCTGTTGTATCCGTATAGGTTACGCTCGTGTGTTCTCCGTTGATTTCCTTGGCCAAGGCGACATTTTGGAAAATGTTCAGGGCGCTGTCGGTCACCTGCACGGTCTGCGTCGGGGAGACCTGCACCGAGCGGCTGCCGCCGTCGGCCTGGCAATAATAGTTGCCGTCAGAGGTTAAGGTAATGGCAGGCTGAGAGCTTTGATTGCCGCTGAAGATATATTCGCCTTCGGCATTCTTGGTGTTCATCAAATCGAAGATCTGTGCCTGATACTGCTCGATGGTTGCGGCAATGGCGCTCTTGCTGCTTTCATCCATGGTGCCGTTGACCGCCTGCTGTATGGAAACGCTCAGAGAATTGAGCACATTCCACAGCTGCTCAAGGGCTGTCTCGCTTTGGGACAGAGTGTCGGCGGCCAAACCTGCGTTTATCTGGTACTGATCGTAGGCCGAGATATCGGAGGTGTACTTGATGCTGGAGCTCATGCCCGACGGATCTTCGCCTGCCGTGGTGAATTTTTTGCCGGTATTGTATTGCTGCGCAGCCTCATCGAGTCTGGTGTTGGCCTTTTGGATGTACATCATGGTGGTGTTGTACTGCATGGCCGTTGAAATACGCATCTTGCATTCCTCCCTTAAATGGCATTGATTAAGGCATCAAATGTGGTCTGCGAAGTCGTAATGATCTTGGCGCAGGCTGCATAGCATTGCTGGAAGCGGATCAAGTTGACCGCCTCCTCGTCCAAGTTGACGCCGGCTGATGACGAGTAGAGGGCTTCAGTCTGCTCAAGCTTGCTTTCGGCAGCTTCCAAATTGATCTGCGCCGACATCACGGCCGAGCCCAAGGTGCTGACCAGATTGGCATAGCTTTCGGTAAACGAAACTTTATTGGAGGATGACGAGTAGACCAGATCTTGCTGCTGCAACAGGCCCATCTGCACGCCGTTGGAATTGTCGGCAAAACCGTCGAAGTTAAGCTCAATGGTAAAGGTATCCCCGGCAACCACCGTGCCCGTAATGGAAAACTCGTATCCTGGGTAGCCGTCAGCCACTGTACTGTTCCAAACTGTGTAGGCAAAAATATTGTTGCCGTTGCACGAGGCAGGAGCAGTGCCCAGTTCATTTCCGTCTGAATCGTAGATCACATAATCGCCGCTTGCATTGATCACTATTTGAGTGGGAGCACCGCTGGTAAACTGATGATAACCGTTCTCAACGGTCACGCCCATATCATCGCCCGTAGCCGTCATGCCCTCAAAGCTGATGATCGCATCGCCCTGATTTTCGCCGCTGGTGTTGCCGACCACGGCCGAGGCAAAAGCGAGATCTTCTGCCTTATTGATGTTGAGGCTGATATTATAGGCCGCATGTCTGGTCGGCTGCACATAGAAGACGGCCCGTTCGGTTGAGGACAGCAGGTCAGACTCAGTCTGATTGAAGGTCATGGTGATGCCGTGAGCATCCATAATCAGCACTAAATTGGTGCTGTCTGGGTCAACGTAATAATCAACATCCCTGACCAACTCGGTGGTGGTGTCCCCGTCAATCATGTACACAGTCATCTGGCCGTCTACAAAGATGACCTGATAGTCGTTGGAGGTGACATTGGAGCCCTGTCCTTCATTGAAGGTGACGGTCATCGCATAGCCTGAGATATTGGTGACGGCGTCAGCCGAAGGGAGGGTGAAGATATCTGCGCCTGCGGTGTTCTCAAGCGTGATGCCTGCATTATTGAGCACATTTAAGGCATCGGCAAAGGCCACCGCCAGCTGCCCAAGATCGCTCATGGTCTGGCGCAATTCGTCGGTGCTCTCCAAGAGGCCGCCCAATTGCCCGCCCCAGCCTGAGTAGGCAATGGTAATGGCACTGCTGCTACTGGTATTAAAGGTCAAAGAAACCGTGCGCTTGGTGGGATCATATTGATCCTGTCCGCTTTGCAAAGTGGCATAGGTATCGCCGTTGCACAACAGCTGTCCGTTGCCCAAATACAGCTCGTAGTCGCCCGTGGAGGTGGTGACCACATTGACGTCCACATATTCTGAGAGCTGATAGACCAGCTGATCGCGCGCGTCCTGCAATTGCAAAGCCGCTTCGCTTTGCGAATCCGACATGGCATTGATCTGACGGTTGATGTTGTAGATGCCCACCACCAGATCGTTGATGGTCTGCACCGCATCGTCCACCTTGGAGTTGACGTCGTTGAGCTCGTCGGTGATGGCGGCATTTAAAGTCTGATAGCGCGTCACCATCAAATTGAGCTGGGCAATCACCTCGGTGCGGTAAGCCGTGGAAGTGGGGTTTTGCACCGCATCCTGCAAGGCGGAAAAGAATGAATCTAAGGAGGTGGCAATGGACATGGAGGAGTCGGAGAGCATGCTGTCCACATTGCTCAAGCCCGAGGCGTAGGCCTCGTAATAGGCCGCATTGGCCATGTCCGAATATAATTCGCGCTGCACATACTGATCATAAACGCGACGGGTGTAGCTCTCGCCTATGCCCCAATCGACCACCGAGGTGTAATAAATGGTCTGCTGCCGAACGTAGCCTTCGGTGTTGACGTTGGAGATATTGTTTGCTGTGGTGCTGAGCAGTGTCTGATTGGCCAACAAGCCGTATTTGCCGGTTTTTAACAGATCCATGTTCTTACATCTCCCTGAGGGCAAAAATTGCCTCTTAATAAATCTTTTGCTCTATTTATTCAAATATCATGCCACCCGGGGCAAAAACCTATTTATAGGCCATGAAAGCCACTTTCTGCGCTATCTTTTTGAGTTTCTTGGCATAGTTGGGATCGGTGGCATAACCTGCCTTTTGAATCTCATCAAAGTACTTGTCCGTATCAAAGGACAAGGCCTCGGCTTTGGCATAACGCTCGTTGGTTTTGATGAGATTGACATAATCGTGCATGCTCTCAAGCAAAGATCCGTAAGCGCGAAAGCGCTCGGTCTTGTTGACCTTGCTGCCGTTTTCATACTCGTGAGTGGCAAAATCTTCGGTTGCCCCCCGCCACGAACCGCCTGCCTTGATGCCGTAATAATTGTTGCCGGCCGGCACATGCTCGCCCCACCCTGTCTCGAGGGCAGCCTGCGCCACCAAGACCAGAGGATTCATGTTCTGCCCCTGCGTGGCTTTGACCGCATAGGGCATGAGCTTGTCCACAAAATCCTGGGGATCTGCAAACTTGCCGTCGATCTTGGGCAAATCGCCGTATTGTTTAGAGTAGGAATTGATGGCCGCGCGGGCATTGGACATTTTCAATGTGGCAAAGTTATGAGACTTGTGGGAGCCTGACAAAGATATCTCGGAGACAGGATTGAGTTCGCGATTGCCCGCGGTCAAAGATTCGAGCATCTTTTTGCCTTCATCGCCCAAGGATTTGGCAAATTGCCTGGCCACAAGATAGGTGATGGAGTTTTTGCTGACGGGCCCGTCCTGATTGACCATGGCGTCCACGCGCTGGGCGTTCAACATATCCTCAAAGAACCCTGAATAGCGGCTGTGCAGAGGCGAATCGGGGTTCAAGGAAAGATTGCTGTTGTACATGGCATCATAGCATTGCTTTAAAAGCAATGCCTCAAATTGCGAGGCGGCCTGTTTTAAAGCCTGAGCCTGCTCTGCCTTGGAGCCCTTGCCCAGCACTTTCAATTTGCTCAATCCGCGCACATCGGCAATGAGGCCCAGATCTTTTTTATCGGTAAGAGGAACATCAGCCATACATCCCTGCCTTAGGCACTCAGCCTTAAAAAAAAAAAAAGTCCCATAAAATCAACAAGTTAACAGTCTATGCAAAGGGCGGGCCGCCCCTTGGCGTCTGAAAACCGACTATTTAAAAAGAGTGCTATGGGACCGTATTGCCCGATGAGATTTAAAGTCGATTTTAAGGACCAAGCTTAAACAGCCAAGAATGGCAAAAGGGCTTGTGATCTTGAAAACAACCCGCCATTGACAGGGCTTGAATCTTATTTGTGGCAATTGCAGTCCTTGGGTACAACACCGCGCGCTTGGCCGCTCATTCTTATCAGGCCAAACCTCATCCAAAACTTGGCGCATCATTAGCCTTTGGCAAGGCAATCTTGTTCACCCCATGCAGCATGGTCCCTCCCAAGATTCAAACTTTAGTTTGCCTGCATCAATAAACAGGGGGCACAGGTTACAGCTCAATTAAAAACCCCCCGGGCAAAATCAAAGTTTTGCAAAGAGCCCGGCTTTAAAATTTTATTGATACAGGTATTTATCGGGAGGGATTGGACTTGTCAAAAATCCAACACATTTTTACGAATTTTTGACATCAGTCCTGCCATTTTGGGGTATGATGGGATCATTAGTCGCTATATCACGGTATGAAAATCTATGCAGTTCTCTTTGACCGCGCTCATCATTGATGATGATATCGGCAGGAGGCAGGCATTGGAGACCATCTTCACCTTCTTGGGCCTCAAGACCCAAAGCGGAGACAGTCCCGATTGTCTGTCCTACCTTGAAGCCGCCGAAGATCTCGATGCTGTCATTCTCGGCAGCTGCAACAAAAGCCCTTTGGACCTGGTGGCAGACCATCCCAAACAAGCCTTTATCGTGCTTGGAGATCAAGAAGATCAAAAGCTCTTGGATCACCCCAACTATATAGGCCTGCTCAAGTCCGATCCCGAATACGACGAAGTGGCATCGCTGCTGCATTACTGCCAGTCCTTCAAGACCATGCAGAGGCTCAAGTTAAGCAGCACAGGCCACAAAAACCGCCAGCTCATCAAGCTTTTGGCAGGCAAAGGCTATGCCATTGCCAAGGTGCGCAGGCTCATCGAGCAGGTGGCCTCCACCGACGCAAATGTCTTGATCTTGGGCGAATCGGGCACGGGCAAGGAAGTGGTGGCCAGAGCCATTCACGAGCTGTCTGATCGCAGCAAAAAAGCCTTTGTGCCTGTCAACTGCGGCGCCATTCCGGGCGAGCTTTTGGAGTCTGAGCTCTTCGGGCATGAAAAAGGCGCGTTCACGGGGGCCATCAGCTCGCGCGAAGGGCGCTTTGAGCTGGCCTCGGGCGGAACTTTGTTCCTCGATGAAATCGGCGACATGCCTTTTCAAATGCAGGTCAAGCTTTTGCGCGTGCTGCAAGAGCGCAAGTTTGAAAGGGTTGGCTCCAACAAGCCCATCAAGGCCGATGTGAGGATCATCGCCGCCACCCATCGCAATCTTGAACAGATGGTGGCCGATCGCACCTTCCGCGAAGATCTCTACTATCGCCTCAATGTCTTCCCCATCGAGACGCCGCCTTTGCGCGATCACCCCGACGACATCCCGCTGCTCATTCAGGAACTGCTGCAGCGCCACCCGGGCGCGCCTGCCGTGCGCTTTACTTCGCGGGCGCTTTTGACCCTGATGCAAAACAAGTGGCAGGGCAATGTCAGAGAATTGTCAAATCTGGTGGAAAGACTGCTCATTTTGCACCCGGGGCAGGTGGTGGATGCCGAAGATCTGCCGGCCAAATACCGCGGAGAAGAGAAAATCGCCGATCCCATCTTGGAGCGCGAGGCTTTGCTCGATGCTTTCAGCAACGATGACGATTTTGAAGGGAGCGACTGCGGCTTTGACGATGCCTCTGAGGCTCGCGCCAAACCTGCCGATATGCAGGGCCTTATGGAAGATGACGATCTGGCAAGCGCCTTTGCAAGGGAGCTCAGTCCCAACAACACCATCGATTTGAAGCTTTTGGTGGGCAATCTTGAGCAGACCATGATCAAGCGGGCCTTAAAGCAAAGCAACGGCGTGGTGGCCAAGGCCTCGGAGCTTTTGGGCTTAAGACGCACCACCTTGGTGGAGAAAATGAAAAAATACGGCATCAACGCAGGAGGGGCGTCATGATAACGCTTGAGGGAACGCTCAGAGAGAAAATAAGAGAGCTGTTAAAAGACAAGACCATCCTTATCACGGGAGGCACGGGTTCGTTTGGCAAACAATTCGTGCAGACGGTATTGACCTCATTTCCACAGGTCAAAAAGCTCATCGTCTACTCGCGCGACGAGCTCAAGCAATATCAGATGCAGTCTCTTTTTGAGGAGTACAAGTCCAAGCTGAGGTTTTTCATCGGCGACGTGCGCGACAAGGATCGCCTTTTTCTTGCGTTGCGCGGGGTTGACATCGTGGTGCATGCGGCGGCCTTAAAACAGGTGCCCGCGGCCGAATACAACCCAATGGAGTGCATCAAGACCAATATCAACGGCGCCGAAAACCTGATTGAGGCATGCCTGGTGCAAAATGTGCAAAAGCTCATTGCCCTTTCCACGGACAAGGCTGCCAACCCCATCAATCTGTACGGGGCCACCAAATTGTGCTCGGACAAGCTCTTTTGCGCGGCCAACAATCTTGCAGGCGACAAGCCCTGCCGCTTCTCGGTGGTGCGCTACGGCAATGTGGCAGGCTCGCGCGGCTCGGTGGTGCCCTTTTTCAGAAAACTGGCCGCAGAAGGCGCACAGAGCATCCCCATCACCCATCCTGACATGACGCGCTTTTGGATCACCTTGCAAGAGGGCGTCAACTTCGTCTTGGCAGGTCTGGTGCGCATGCACGGAGGAGAGCTCTTCGTCCCCAAGATCCCCTCCATCAGGATAACCGATCTGGCCAAAGCCCTGGCCCCGAATATCAGTCAAAAGATCGTGGGCATACGCCCGGGGGAGAAGATCCACGAGGTGATGTGCCCGCACGATGACAGCTTCCACACCTTGGAGTTTGACGACTTTTTTATCATCAAGCCGTCCATCATCTTCAATTCGCTGCATTGCGATTACGCCGTCACCGCCTTGGGCGAGCATGGCAGGCCCGTGCCCGAGAATTTTGAGTACAACTCGCTTAACAATCCCAAGTATTTGAGCGTAAGCGAAATCGAGAAACTTCATGAGCTTATCTAGCAAAATCATCCCCTACAGCACGCAGTGCGTCGACGATGAAGATCAGGCCGCCGTAGCGGCGGTGCTGCGCTCCTCTTTTTTGACCTCGGGGCCCAAAGTCCCCGCCTTTGAGGACAGCTTAAAAAGCTTTATAAAAGTCCCTTATGCCTGCGCCGTAAGCTCGGCCACGGCAGGGCTGCATCTTAGCATGCTGGCCTTGGGAGTTAAGGCAGGCGATCTGGTCTTGGCAAGCTCCATCAGCTTTGCAAGCTCGGCCAATTGTGCGCGCATGGTCGGGGCCGACGTCGACTTTATCGATGCAGATCCGCTTACGGGACTCATCGACTTTGACAAGTTTGAGGCACAGCTTGAGCAGTTGGCAGGACAGGGCCGCAAGGTTAAGGCCGTGGTTGCCGTGCATTTGAGCGGCAGACCCTTGGATCTTATGCGCCTGTACGAGCTTAAGGCCAAATACGGCTTTTATCTTGTCGAAGATGCGGCCCATGCCTTGGGCGCTGAATATCAAGGCAAAATGATAGGATCATTTCCTCAGGCCGATGTTGCGGTGTTCTCCTTTCACCCCGTGAAAATCATCACCACCGCAGAAGGCGGAGCCGTCACCACCTTCAACCAAGATCTGCACGAGAAAATTTGCGCCCTGCGCTGCCACGGCATCGTGCACGACCAATCCAATCTTGAGCGCAAGGATCTGCCGCCTTATTACTATGAGATGCAGGATCTGGGCTTTAACTACCGCTTAAGCGACGTGCACGCAGCCTTGGGGATCTCGCAGATGCAGAAGGTTGATGAGTTTTTAAAAAAGCGCAGGCAGCAGGCGCGTTATTACCGCGAGCTCTTGGAGGATTGCCCCAATCTGACCTGTCCTCCCGAGGATACACAGGATAATCAAAGCTCCTGGCATCTTTATCAGATAACAACAAGCAGGCGCGACGGGCTTTACGCCTTTTTGCGCGGCAAAAATGTGCTGGCACAGGTGCACTACGTGCCCATCTATGCCCACCCTTATTATCAAAAATTAAAGGCCTATCCTCCATTGCAGGGGGCCGAGGCGTTTTTCAAAACGACCTTGTCCATTCCCCTGCACCCAAAGCTCACCTCCATTGATCAATCCATGATCGCATCTTGGATCAGGGAGTTTTTAAGCCGTGAGTAATGTTGCCGTTATCCCCGCCCGCGGAGGCTCGACGAGGGTGCCGCGCAAGAATATCCGCAAAATAGGCGGTCTGCCCTTGATTGCCCACAGCATCATCAAGGCCCAAAAAAGCGCTCTTTTCCAAAGGATTGTGGTGACCACCGATGATGACGAAATTGCCGCCGTGGCGCGCGAATACGGGGCAGACGTCCCTTTTAAGCGCTCGCCCAAACTCTCTGACAATTACGCCACCTCATATCAGGCCTTGGCCGATGCTTATGAGAAGATCAGGCATGATGATGATTATGAGGTCATAGCCTGTTTATATGCCACCGCCCCTTTGATGAGCGTTGATGATCTTAAGGCAGGGTACGAGGCTTTTGTCAGATACAAAGCCGATTACCTGTATGCCTGCTGCGAGTTTCCATTTCCGGTGCAAAGGGCGCAGTATGTGGACGCCGATCTGACCCCACATCCTTTCATGCCCGACTGCATGCCCATGCGCTCTCAAGATCTGACCAAGGCCTATCAGGATGCGGCCCAATTTTACTTTTTCTCCCCCCGCTCCTTTGAGCTTAAAGGCGCACAGCGCTCTTTGATGGTCAGCAAGGCCTTCCCCATTCCCCGCAGGCGCGTCATCGACATTGACACCGAAGAGGACTTTATCCTCGCCTGTGCCATGTATGAGGCATTGGAAAAGCTTGATGCCCTTTGACTATGCGGTGATCTTAAAGGCCGACGAGCAGATAGGCACGGGCCACCTGATGCGCATCAATAATCTGCTGCCGGCCCTGCGCGCCCTGCACCCTGGCAAGGTGCGCTTTACCCTGGTAACCGACAGCTTAAGCCCCTCCCTGCAAAAACAGGCAGGACGCTTTTGGCGCATCGTGCGCTGCCCTTACGAGCGCCTTGCAAAAACGGCGCTTGAGGAGCACCCCGATGCGGTCATCATCGATCACTATTTTGTGGACCAAAGACAAGAGGCGGCGCTTTATGACAAGATCTTTACGGCCGTCATCGACGATCTGGCAAACCGCCCTCATCTTTGTCATCTGCTTTTGGATCAGGGCCTGTTGCGCCAAGAGCGCGACTATCAAGATCTGGTGCCAAGGCAGTGCCGCCTGTGCATCGGCGCCCCCTATGCCCTGACCTCCCACAAGTTTTTTAAGGTCAAACAAAAATCTTGCATCAGCCCCAAACCCAAGGTGCTGATAAGCCTCGGCGGCTCCGATCCGCACGGGGTGACGCTTGATGTGCTAAAGAATATAGGCAAAGCCAATCTGACAGAAGCATATGAGTTTTTGTGCATTGCAGGGGCGGCCAACGCCCGCGCCAAAAAAATTGAGGCTTTGTGCCAAGAGTTGCGCATACGCTATTTGCACAGCGTCCCGACTCTTTTTCCCTATTGGCAAGAATACGAGCTTTCAGTGGGCGCCTACGGGGGCATGTTCTTAGAGCGCATTGCCGCGGCCGTGCCATCCGTATGCATTCGGGCAGCCGACAATCAGGAGGGGGCCGAGCAGATCTTAAAAAAATATCAGGCAGGCTGCGATTTGAGCGCCCGGGCTTTACAAGATCCGACAAGCCTCAAAGAGGCTTTGGCCAAGCTGTCCTCAAATTTTGGCTTTTATGCTGAAAATTGCCGCAACGTGCTTGACGGAGGCGGCACGGTGCGCGCCGCAAAGGCCGTCATCGAGGGGGCTTTGCAGTTTGGACAGTGACAAGCGGAGCCTTTGCTTAAATGTACAGGGGCAGCTGCCAGTTGACGGGTTCTTTGCCGACGCTTTGCAAATAGGCATTGGCCTTTGAAAAATGGCGGCAGCCAAAAAAGCCCCGATAGGCCGACAGGGGCGAGGGGTGCGGCGCCTCCAGCACCAAGTGGCGGCTGCGGTCGACCGCGCGGCCTTTGTTGCGCGCCGCGCTGCCCCACAGCATGAAAACTATGCCGAAGGCTTGAGCGTCGATGGCGGCAATAACCTGATCGGTAAACTCTTCCCAGCCTTGGTTGCGATGAGAAAAAGCAGCCCCCGCCTGCACCGTCAAAACCGCGTTTAAGAGCAACACTCCCTGCAAAGCCCAAGATGTAAGACAGCCGTGAGAGGGGATGACAAAGTCCCTGATGTCGGTTGAAAGCTCCTTGTAGATATTCTCCAAAGACGGGGGCACCCTGATCCCGGGGGGCACCGAAAAGGACAATCCCATCGCCTGCCGGGGCTCATGGTAAGGATCCTGTCCGACTATCACAACTTTGAGCTTGTCAAAAGGGGTGAGCCTGAAGGCATTGAAAACCAAGTTTTCAGGAGGAAAAACAACGACGCCTTTGGCACGCTCCTGCCTTGAAAAATTTAAGGCATGGATAAAGGCAGGACTCTCTTTGAGGGGCCCTATGACATCATGCCAGGTTTTGCTGCTCACTTTGTCTCCTTAAAAGATGGGAGGGATGAAAGCTGCCATGAAAAAGGAGGCTTGCGCCTCCTTTTTCCGCCGTTGTCTCATCAACACGGTTTAAGCCTTGGGCTTTTGACGCAGATGCAGGGCAAAACCGCCTATCTCGTCTTTGAGGTATACGGCAACCAGCTTGCCTTGATCATTATACATGTAGCCATCCTTATTGAAGACTACGCCCTTGCGCTCCATGTATGCCATGGCGCGCGGCAGGTCGCGGGTGTCGATGCTCAGGTGGCCGTTCTTGCCCAAGAAAGGCTCCTTCATGATCTCGACAAGATCGCCTGCAAAGTAAGAGATGCCGGCATCCCTCTTGGGCACGTCAAACATGGCCGAGAGGGCATTGGTGATGTTGTCCGCCTCGGAGGGGTTGGCCGCATTGATGCCCAAATGTCCTACCTTAAAGTCCAAAACCTTGGCCATGATGGCCTTGCACTCGCGGGCTACACCTTCCCAATCCTTGGCCTTGACCATCTTGGCAGGAGGAACGAAGCTGCCGCCTACGGCCGCCACATTGGGCAGATCCAAAAACTCTTGGAGGTTGTTGAGGCCGACGCCGCCTGTGGGCACGAACTTCAACATGGCATAAGGGCCTGCCAAGGCCTTTAAGGTGTTGACCCCGCCATAGGCGCCTGCCGGGAAGAACTTGACGGTGTCAAGGCCGCAGGCCAAGGCTTCTTCGAGGTCAGAGGGCACTACGGTGCCCGGGCAGACGGGCAGATTGTTCTTCAGGCACCACTCGACTACTTCGCGGTTGAAGCCCGGAGTGATGACGAATTTGCCGCCGTTGTCCAAGGTCTCCTTGGCATGAGCAATGTCATGAACGGTGCCTGCGCCGACGATGATCTCGGGAACCTCTTTGGCCATGCGCTTGATGGCCTCGCCGCCTGCGGCAGTCCTGAAGGTTACCTCGGCAATGGGGATGCCGCCTGCCACCAGGGCCTTGGCCAAAGGCACGGCGTCATCGGGATCATCCAAGGTTACCAAAGGAACGATGCCGTAACTGCTGATTGTTTTAAAAACTTCAAAAGACATAGTACGTTTTCCCTTTACAGAGCCACTCTTTGGTGGGTATTCATAAACTCCTGCAACTGCTGAGGATCGGGCAGGCCTTCGTTGTCGCCTGCGAAGGTGCACTGAATGGCGCCGATGGCGCAGGCGCGCTCGACGGCCTTCTCAAGTTCCATTCCTTCCATCAATCCTGTGATCACGCCGCAGGCAAAGCCGTCGCCGGCGCCGACGGTGTCGACCACCTTATCGATGATGAAGCCCGGGACCGTAAACTCCTTGCCGCTTGAGGTGGAGCATACCGCGCCCTTGGGTCCTACCTTGGTGACGACCGTCTTGGCGCCGAGGCCAAGGTAGAACTTGTTGATTTCATGGGCATCGGTGGTGCCGCACAAAATATCGCCCTCGCCGTTGCCCGGCAGCACCAGATCTGCCTCTTTTGCCAGATCGTTTAAGTAGCTGACCATGGTCTCGCGCGACGGCCACAATTGAGGACGCAGGTTGGGGTCAAAGGAAATGAACAATCCTGCCTCTTTGGCCTTTTTGAGCATCATCCTGACGGCACCGCGGGTGTCGTCGGTCAGGGCAGGCAGAATGCCGGTCAGATGGATGTGCGAAAATTGGCTGAAATCGATCTTCGATACGTCTTCTTCGTTGAGGGTGGATGCGGCCGAGCCTTTTCTGAAGTAGAAAATTTCGGGATCGCCCTTGGATACCTTGCTCTTGAGCATGAAGCCCGTGGTGCGCTCTTTGGTGTAGATCACCAGCGAATCGTCGATGCCGTTGTTGCGCAAGGTTCTGGCAATCAGCTTGCCAAAAGGATCATCGCCCAATTTTGTCAGATAAGCAGTCTTGTGGCCAAGACGGGCAGAGCCTGTGGCAACATTGAACTCGGCGCCTGCCACTGCCAGCGAATAACCCGAAACGCTGTCAAGGCTGCCTTCTGATTGAGCAATAAACAAACCCATAGGCTCGCCGGCCAGAACTAATCCCTTTCCCATTTATGTGTATCTCCTAATGTTGTGGGGCCCATAAGGCCATACATAATGCAATGACGCAAACTCATGACATGATACTAAAAAACCGTAAGATTGAGCTTAATCAAGATCACAAATAGCCCTGCGCTGCCAAAAATGGGACACCCCCTGGTGTCTTGATATCGGGATTTTCTATGGCGTTCTTGGATACTACCTGCGATTTTGCGCACAAGGACGGTGTTTTAACCGGGCGACGCTTTTAAACGGCCAATTTTTAGTTTAGTATCGTAAGAAAATAACAGGTTGTGACTTTAAAGTGCCCCCAAGCGGGTTCGGGCAAGGATTTACCATGGGCGAGTTTTATCTATCCACCGACTACGTACTCAACAACGAGAACCCCATCAATCAGCAGGTTTACAGCTTTTTGCGCCGCTCCATCATCGAGTGCCGCCTGCTGCCTGACGACACCTTGTCCGAAAACGACGTGGCAGCAGGCTTCAAGATCTCCCGCCAGCCCGTGCGCGAAGCCCTCATTAAGCTGTCAGAAAACGACTTTGTCACCATCAGCCCCAAGAAAGCCACCAAGGTCAAGCGCATTTCCAAAAGCCATGTGCTGCAAGGCGTTTTCATCCGCGAGACGCTTGAAAGCGAGGTCATCAGCCGCAGCATCGACGTCATCAGCGAAGAATCTTTAAACGCTCTTGAGGAGATCTTAAACCGCCAGCAGGATGCCGCCTCCCATTACCACATTCACGAGCACTTTGCCTTAGACGAAGAGTTCCACCGCACCATCATCTTGTCCACGGGCTACGATAAGGTATACACCATCGTCGAGTCCTTAAAGGGCATCATGGATCGGGTGCGTTTTTTGTCAATCGAGCATGAGGTCAGCCCCATCACCCGCACCTGCGCCTCGCACGCCCACATCTTCGAGGCCTTAAAAAGACGCGACGGCCCCGCGGCGGCCCTAGCCATGCGCGAGCACATGCGCGAAACGGCAGCCTCGCTTGAAGAAGTTATTGCCAAGAGCAATCCCAATTTCTTTGATGCCTGAGCATCTGATGCAAGAGAGGAAGTTGCGCGCCATCCTTTGAGGGAACGGCCGACAGCTTGGGCCGATATCGGGCACTATTTGCTCAATCGATGAGCGGGGGCTTACTCTCAGGCTCTTTTGCGATATCATAAGAGCAGTCTTTTAAAATTTTCCCTGGAGTTTATATGCGCTCAACCAATCCTGCCATGGCAGTGGTGTTAAACCAAGCCGGCGTTAATTTTGGCGGCACCGCTTCGCTTGGTGCCACCGTTTCGGGCACGGCCACCAAATCCATCATCTTGGTCGCAGTCGCTCTTGTCAGCGGCTACCTGTCCATGCTCTACACGGTCAATTATCTGTTCTCCTATCAGGAGTTCCCCTCTTTGTTTATGTACGGCTCGCTGATTGGCGCCGTCATCATCGCTTTTGTCACCATCTTCAAGCCCATGTGGGCTCCGATCACCGCCCCTTTGTATGCCTTGGGCGAAGGCTGTGCCCTAGGCTCGCTGTCCATGATGTTTGAGCTTAAGTACCAAGGGATCGTATCCACCGCCGTCATGTCAACTTTTGTGGTGGTTCTGACGATGCTGGCGTTATGGAAGCTTAAGGTGATTGTCCCTACGGCGAGGATGCGCTCTGTCATCACAGGCGCCACGGCAGGCGTGATGATTTTGTACCTTTTAAACTTTGTCACAGGTTTCTTCGGCTTGCACCTGATCCCAAGCTCAGGTCCCTTGTCCATCATCATTTCTTTGGTGATCTGCACCATTGCCGCTTTTAACTTAGTGCTTGATTTTGACAACATTCAGCGCAGCGTCGACCTTGGGTTGCCCAAGTACTTTGAGTACTTTAATGCCTTCTCGCTGCTGGTCACCATCTGCTGGCTGTACATCGAGATCTTAAGTTTGTTGAGCAAGCGCGAATGAACAATTGATGATGCAAATTAAGATCGCCTCAGGCGATCTTAATTTTTAACCCTGTTACAAGGAGATCTCATGCGCACCTTAGAACAATGCCGCCTGGATATAGACGCCATCGATAAACAATTATTGCAGCTTTTAAGCAGGCGCCTTGAGGTTGCACAGGACATTGCCCAATACAAAATAGACCACAATCAGGGCATTGTCGACAAAAATCGCGAGCACTTAAAGCTTGACAGCCTTATCAACGAGGCGGTGGCTTTGGGCGTGCCCTCGACCATGGCCGCCGAGATCTTCACTGCCGTGATGAGCCATACCGTCTCCTTTGAGCAAAGCTACATCGTGCAAAAGGCCAATGAGGGGACGCTTGAGCGCTCAACCTCCATTGCCTATCTTGGCAGCGTCATCGGCACCTACTCGCACCTGGCCGCCTTGCACTTTACAAGCCATTACCGCGGAGAGGTGACCATGAAAGGCTGCGGCTCCTTTGAGGAGATCGTGGCCGCCGTGCACACAGGGGAGGTCGAATACGGCCTTCTGCCCGTGGAAAACTCCTCCTCGGGCACCATCAACGAAGCCTCCGATCTGCTCTCGCGCAGCGAGGCAAGTCTCGTGGGCGAGGTGATTTTGCCCATCGATCACAGCCTTTTGACTTTGCCTGAGGCCAAGACCTCGTGCATAACTGCCATTTACTCGCACCCCCAGCCCATCGCGCAGTGCTCCAAGTATTTAAAAGAGCGTTTCCCCAAAGCCAAGATTATCTATACGGCATCCACCTCAGATGCCATGGATAAGGTGCGCCAATCAGGCGATCCTGCCTGCGCGGCCATCGCCTCCATGCACAGCGCCCGCTTTTACGGCTTAAGCGTGAAGGAGAGCAACATTGCCAACCACAAGTTCAACTACACGCGCTTTGTGGTGCTCTCCATGACCTCGTTGCGCGTGCCCTTGAACCTCAAGGCCAAAACCTCGCTCATCTTCACCACCAAAAAGTATGAGCCCGGTTCCCTCATCAAAGTCCTCGCCGAATTTAGCAGCAGGAACATCAATCTTACCAAACTGCACTCGCGCCCCACCGAAAGCGACCGCAAGGACATTTGGGAAGAGCTGTTTTTTGCAGACGTTGAGGCCAATTTGGACGACCCGATCATGCAGCAGATCTTAAACAGGCTTAAGGATCTGACAGGATACCTGAGGGTGCTGGGCTGCTATGCCTCGGCCGATCAGGAGCCGCACGCTTAGATTAAAAAACAAACATATCAGGAGCACACACACCATGACCATACCCTATATCAGGCTTAACGACGGCAATCGCATCCCCGTCGTGGGCCTTGGCGTATTCTTGAGCCCCGCAGGAGACGCAACCCGCCATGCCGTCTCTTATGCCTTAACCCACGGCTACTCCCACATCGACACGGCCGCAGTTTACGGCAACGAAGCCGATGTGGGCGCAGGCATCATTGACGCGGGGGTCAAACGCGAGGACATCTTCATCACCACCAAGCTTTGGACCGATGATGTGAGGGCCGGCAAGACCCGCGAGGCTTTGATGACCTCCCTTGAGAAGCTCAAGCTTGATTACGTGGATCTGTACCTTATCCACTGGCCTGCCGACGGCTTTGAAAAAGCTTATCTTCAAATGCTCAAACTCAAAGAAGAAGGGCTCATCAGATCGGCAGGCGTGTCAAACTTTCATGCCGATCATTTGGCCAAACTGCGCCAAGTCACCGACGTAATGCCTGCAATCAATCAGGTGGAAAGCCACCCGTACCTGAGCCAAATAGAGCTTTTTGACGAATGCCGCCGCTACCTCATCACCCCCGAGGCCTGGGCGCCTTTGGGCGGGGAGAAATCCCAAGGCGAGCTTTTAAACCATCCGCTCATCAAGTCCATCGCCCAAAAACACCATAAAACCCCGGCCCAGATCCTGATTGCCTGGCAGATCCAGCGCGGCGTTGTGGTCATTCCCAAGTCGGTCAAACCCCGTCGCATCGAAGAGAACATCAATGTGTTTGATTTTAAGTTTGACGATCGCGATCTGATTGCCTTGCAGGACATGAACCTTGGCAGGCGCTTTGGCACCAGCCCCGACAACTTCTCTTTCTAAGAATGCTTTGACAAGACTCTTAAAGGGCAGCTTGGGCTGTCCTTTAAACTTTAAAGTCCAAGGCCTTGAGGGTCAGCTGCTTGGCCTTGAGCGCCCGTCCCATGTCAAGCTGAATGATCATGCTGTACAAAATCTCGCAAATGTGCAGCTGAGCGGACATCGAGCCCAAAGAATCGCTTTGCAAGAAGCCTGCGCGGCTGCCGGTAAAAAAGACCACGTCGGCCAGCTTGGAGAGCTCCGATGCAACCTGATGGGTCAAAAGCACGCACAAAGCCCCGCTTTCTTTGGCAATGCTGAAGGCTTTGAGGGTTTCGGGGCCCGAGCCTTTTTGCGAGATGGCCACGGCCACGTCGCCCTGCTTGAGCAGCGAGGCCCCCGTGTACATAAAATGGGTGGACTGCTCGCAGACGGCATTGATGCCGATGCGCCTTAATTTGTTGGCAAGATACGCGGCACACAGGCCCGAATTGCCCATGCCGAAGATAAAGACCTCCCCTGCCTTATAGACGGCCTTGCACACCCTTTGGGCGGCGGCGGGGTCAAAGTAATCGAGGTTTTCTTGCAAGATCTCGTTCATGCTTTGGGCAATCTTGCGCCCGAGCACCTGAGGGCTGTCATCTTGCTGCATGTGCACGTCGGTCAGGATCTCGGAGCTTTGGTCTTTGCCGTAAACCTCCAAAGCCAGATCTATCTTGAACTCCTGCAGGCTGCGATACCCAAGCTGCCTGCACAATCTGACCACCGTGGCCTCGCCCACCGAGGCTTGTTTGGCAATGGAGGCTATGCTCGACTCGACCACTGCCCGCGGATTATCGAGCACATGGGAGGCCAGGCGCTTGGAAGCGCTGGGCAGCGTCGGCATGATTTTCTTTAAAGAGGAGAGTACGAGTTTTTGGGATCCTTGAGGTTTCATCTTAGGCAGCGCTTAACAAGGCAGGCTCGGCGAGCATGCGCAAAGCCAGATCAAAATAAGCCCGGGTCGCTTGCAGGGCCTCTTCGGCCTTGCGCCCTTTAAGATGTTCCACGATCAGGGCACAAAGATCAAGACCGGTCAGGCGCAGATCCAAGGTGCGCTCAAACTCCTGATCCGAGACGCGCGAGCAGGCCTCATGAAACAGGCCCTGCAAAAGATTCACCCCCACGCAGGAGAGCATCATATTATGCGCAGAGGAATACATAAGCTCGATGAACATCAGGGTTTGGGCGATAAACTCGTTTTTGCTCCTGATGCTTTGGCCCATCCGCTCCACAATCTTGTCAAGGCTGTCAAGATCCTCTTGCGTGGCATTGGCCGCGGCCATCGTGGCAACCGCCGGGAAGAAGCATTGGCCGAACTTTGCAAACTGCAAGTAAAAATCGCTCTTGTCTTTGCTTTGCAGCATCCACTCTGTCACCTTGGGATCCAACAGGTGCCACTTGCTGACCATGCACACCTGCCAATGGCCGTAAATTTCCCTTTGCACCAGCCCCTTGGCGGCCAAAAACCATAAAACCTCGCGCAAGATCACTCGCGATATCCCGTATTCGCTGCACAAGGCAGCCTCCGAGGGGAGGATGGTCCCGCAGGCAAGACGGCCTTCCACAATCATCAGGCCCAAACGATCGGCAAGCTGCGCGCTTTTGGTTGTATGCACGGTCATTGAAGTCAAAACTCAAAATTAAAAAACCGGCCGGTGTAGTGATTATTAGAAAAACATTACGAGTTAATAAACCTGTCTATCTTATCAGGAAACTCCTGCCCATGATCTCCTTAATTGACCCTTAGGCGCAAATATTTTTTAATTTGCTTGCAAACTCAAAGATCGGGACTCCCGGAGAAACCATTGTCTTTGCGCTTTATAAAAAGCGCAGGCTGCAGGCTGTTGCAAGCCCCTAAAA